>NZ_JBTJEL010000027.1:0-148531 GCF_054504345.1 Halosimplex yunnanense
AGATCTGCACGCGCCAGACGCCGGATCTGGAAACAGTCGAAGCGCGCCTGGAGACGGCGTGTTTCCGTACGGACGAGGATCACGAGTACTGGGAGAGCGAACCGATCACCGGAGACGAGGAGACGCTTCGCGGGCCACGGGAGGACGAGTAGATGGCGTCGACCGAGCGGTCATCTGACGGCCTCGACCCCTTCAAACAAGCCCTGGCGTCTGTCTTCGGGTCGACATTCCTCACCATCGCGGCCTTCGGCGTCGTCCTCGTTCTCATCGGCCGATTCCTCCTGAACGGAACGATCGCCGGCATGTTCGGCATCTGGGGAGCCACCGCGGTGCTCATCGGACTCGTCGGGTTGCCGCTCCAGAAGTACATCTACAGGCCGTAACTGCGCCGGTCCGTCCAAGTTGACTGCCGAATCGAGGTCAAGAGTTCAGGAGAGAACGCTGACGTAATCGTCGTAGACGGTCTGCCCCGGCTCTTCCTTGACGCAACTGGCGACCGCGAGGACATCGTCGACGACCACGGGTGACGTAAACTGACTTGAGAACACGGTGTCGTAGTTGAACCGCCACGATACGTCGCCACTCGCGGCGTCGATTCCGAGGACAGTGTTACCGCCGACGAAGATGCGTTCAGGCGTGACGATGGGGTTCGCGTAGGCGAGGTCGGTCTCGGCCTGCCAGTCGACGTCCCCGCTGGATCGGCCAAGGGCGAACAGCGTCCCGTCGTTCGCGCCGGCGTACACGTGGTCGCTATCTACCGCCGGCGTCGTCCAGAACTGGCCGTCGACCGAATGCGACCACGTCTCGGTCCGGTCGGCCGTGTCGACTGCGTGGACAACACCATCGTTGTCGCCGAAGAACACTGTCCCGTCGGTGACCGCTGCGCCGGACCGAGTGATCGTCCCCGAAACGTCGTAGGTCCACTCTTCCTCGCCGTCTCCCGTACGGAGCGCGAACAGCCGTCCGGAGGCGTCGGACTCATCGTCGCCGACAGTGGTCGCCATGTAGACCGTCTCTCCGTCAACGGCAGGTGGCGTCCGCGTCTCGAACCGGCCGGGTCGGCGCCCGATGTCGTGCGCCCAGGCGTTGCTTCCGTCCTCGGTGCTGAGTGCGCGGACCTGATCGCCGTTTTCAGAGCGCGTTACGACATAGACGTGGCCGTCGCGTACGACCGGCGAGGAGACGACGGATAGGTCGCGCTGCCAGACTTCACTCCCGTCGGTCGTGTCGTAGGCCCACAGCCGCTCGGCCTCGCCGCGCTCGACGATGAACAGTGTTCCGTCGCTGATTGCCGGCGTAAACTTGTTCACCGTGCCCGTCGCGTCGGTTGTCCAGTGGGTGTCGCCGGTGTCGAACGAGAGCGCGTGGACGGTGACGCCACAGCCGACGTACAGCCGATCGTCAGCGACGACTGGTGACGCGAGAATGTCGGTTTTCCCGAGCGATCGACTGGAGCCCCAGACCTCCCCGGCCGAGTCAGTCGGTCCCGACCCGTCGGGAGCGAACGAGCATTGCGTCGGATCGTATCCAGCCATTCGCCACGTCCCCGCGGCGTCGTCGCCGTTCGGGGTTGATGTCCGCGTTTCCACCGTCAACGATGTACATCCCGTGATCCCCGCTGCAGCGGCGGTCAAGACGGACCGGCGAGTCCACTGGTTGTGCGAGCAGTGCATGCAGGTCGGTCCGCTGTGTGAACTATTAACGTTTCGCTAGATCTGCCGTTTCCCGTGGCGGTCCCGCCGCCGTGGGAAGCGATAGCCTGGGTGCTGATCACACAGTAGTACTAAATCTGACAAAATTTATTTGTGTGCTGGAAGAGCAGGTTTCCACAACTGTGCGATACACCCTCAAACGCACCGGGCAAGCAGTCCTCACTCTGTTCGTGGTGGTGACGCTCGCCTTCGTCATGTTCCGGCTGATGCCGGGTGGGCCGCTGGAATCGATCCGGACGCAGCTGATGCGGGAAGCCGCTGCGTCCGGCGATCAGATAAACATGGAGCGGATCAACAGCCGAGTCGAGTTGATGACTAACATCCGCCCCGACGAGCCGATCTACGTCCAGTACATCGACTACATGGGCGACGTGATCCTGAACCAGGACTTCGGCCGCTCGATCTGGCAGCAGGAGCCAGTGTTCGAACTCCTCTTCAAGGCCATGCCCTGGTCCGTCTTCATCAGTATCTACGGCTTGCTGCTGGGGTTCACGACGAACATCTTCCTCGGGGCAGTGATGGCGTACAACGAAGGGACGCGCTTCGACTCCGGACTCACCGGTGTCATCATCGCGCTCAACTCCGTTCCCTACTACGTGGCTGCGATTTTGATGCTCGTCGCGTTCTCCTACCAGCTAGAGCTGACGCCCATCGGCGGCCGATACGACCCCAGCACGACACAGGGGTTCAACCTCCCGTTCATGATAAGCGTCGTACAACACGCGGCGTTACCTATCTTTTCGAGTTTCGTCGTTGGATTCGGCGGCGGGGCCCTCGGGATGCGCGGCAACAGCGTCCGGATCCTCGGGGAGGACTACGTCCGGGCTGCGCGGATCCGGGGACTCAGTAACTCGATCATCGCCGCCCGGTACGTCGGCAAAAATGCGATCCTCCCGATGTACACCGGTCTCATGATCGGGATCGCCGGCATCTTCAGCAGCAGTGTCATCCTGGAGCAGATCTTCACGTATCCGGGCGTCGGGTGGTACACGTTCGGTGCACTGGAGAACCGGGATTACCCGCTGTTGATGGGGTCGTTCATCTTCTACACGACTATTACGATCGTCGGGATCCTGATCGCCGATCTCACGTACGGACTGATCGACCCGCGGATCTCACAGGGTGAGAAATAATGGGTTCATCGGAATCAGACGCACTTGATCAACAGGTGGCCGACGTCGTGAGCGAGGAGTCAGTTTCCGCAACGCGAAGCGAGCAATACCGGCTCCTGTTCGAGGAGTCCGTCGTCGCGCCGCTGGAGATCATCTGGGAGGACTGGCGGACCCGATTCGGCGTGATCATCCTCGCAGCGATCGTCTTCATGGGCACGGTCGGCGTAGCGCTCACTCGCGAGCCCGTCTGGAACGAGGCCGAACCGTACATCGGGCCGTTCGACGCGAGCTACACGACCCACTACTTCGGCCTCCCTGACATCTCTTTTGGCGCCTGGACCTACACCGGGCTCTGGACGTACCCGCTTGGAACGGACGGCGTCGGGAAGGCGATCTTCAGGGGGCTCGTCCACGCGACGCCGGCGATGATCAAGATGATGCTGGCGGGCGCCGTCCTCGCGATGGCCCTGGCGACGGTCATCGGCATCACCGCCGGGTACGTCGGCGGCCTCATGGACGACGCGCTCATGTTCGTGACCGACATCGTGCTCACGATCCCCGGGCTCCCGCTGATCCTGATCATCGCGTCGGTGTACCCGCCCGAGAGCGCGTACCTCGTCGGCTTCTTGCTCGCCATCGACAACTGGCCTGGACTCGCCCGAACGCTCCGTTCGCAGGTGCTGGCCATCCGCAACGAGTCCTACGTCGAGGCGTCACAGGCGATGGGGCTCTCCCGCGCCCGGATCCTCCGCAAGGACATCGGCGCCCAGCTGATGCCGTACGTGACCATCAACGCGGCCACCTCCGCGCGAGGGATCATCTTCGAGTCAGTCGGTCTGTACTTCCTCGGGATCCTGCCGTTCAACGAGGCCAACTGGGGCGTCATGATGAACGAGGCCTACCAGACATCCGGCGTCCTCTCGAACATGAGCCGCATCCACTGGCTCATCATGCCGATGCTGGCGATCTTCGTTCTGTCGGTTGCGCTCATTCTGCTCTCGCAGGGGATGGACCGACTGTTCAACCCACGAATCCGGGCCAGGCACACGAACACCGACGGTGCCACTGTCGCCCCAGACGACGCCGACTGAGGCGGCCTCGTGGACGTTTTCGCTTCCGATAGCTTCCCGGAGGCTCGACACCGTGGCGCCTCTTGTATGTGCATTGGTATCAGAATACGTGAGAAATTATTATATTACGTCGCACTGGCAACAGAGAGTATGCAGCGGGATGACAGCGGTCTCCGTCTGGATCCGGATTTGCCCCGTCGAGAGTTTCTCAAGGCGGCGCTGGCTGTCGGCGGGGCCAGCGCTTACAGCGCCTGTCTGGAACGGCCTGAGACGCCTGAGGTTCCTTCAGGCGCAGACGTGCCGTCCGAACTGCCGAGGCGCCAGCACGAGTGGACTCCCTTCCTCCTCGACGACGAACACGGCAACCCGCGGTTTCCGCGCCATCAGCTCCTCCTGTTCCTCGATTACGCCGGCGACAGTCGACCGACGGAAGACGAGCGAGAACAGGTCGAGGCGGCGCTCCGGACGGCCGAACGTGCCTTCCAGCTGGGGGCGCGGGGGCAGCCGCGCCACGACGCACTCGTCTACGAGGGACTCCTCTTCACCATCGGCTACTCGCCGTCGTACTTCGAACGCTTCGATGCGTCGCTGCCGCCGTCGATCGACCTCCCACTGCCACAGGCTGTCCTCGACGAACTGGGCGAGAGCGCGACCGCCGACGACTACGACGCAGTCATGCACTTTGCCGCCGACTACCCCCAGTTCATCCTCGAGACGGAACTCGCGCTTCGTGGCGAGCTCTCGACGCTGAACGGCGTCGACGTCAAGGGGACCTTCGACGGCATCTTGGAACCGGTCGAACGGCGGTCCGGGTTCATGGGCCGGGGCCTCCCCGAGAAACGGCTCGACGAGCCCCGGATCCCCGAGGATGCCTCGCTCTCGATGGGCTACAAGTCGACCTTCACAGACACAGTTCCCACCGAAGACAGCATCACGATACAGACGGGGTCGTTCGCGGGCGGGACCACTCAGCAGGTGTCGCGGCTCTCGCTCGATCTCCCCTCGTGGTACGACCGGTCGGAGTCTGAACGGGCCCACGCGATGTTCAGCCCGCACCACTCTCCGGAGCAGGTCGGCGAGACAGGGGAACTTCTGGCCGAAGATAGCGGCGTCGACGCGGAGATCGCCGAACAGACCGATGAGGACGCTCGAACTCGTGGCTGCGTCGGACACCAGCAGAAGCTCGTCAAGGCACGAACCGACGACGACGCACCGCGGATCATGCGCCGGGACTTCAACGGGACTGGCGGTGACGGCGCCGTGCTCATGTTCGACTCCTGGCAGCGCGGCATCGGCGAGTTTCTGGAGACGGCCAAGGCGATGCGGACCGACGAGTTCGGCGACACGACGCTCTCGGACGCGCACAACGGCATCTTGGACGCCATCGAGACGACGAACCGGGCCACGTTCCTGATGCCGCCGCGCCCGCTGCGGGCGCTCCCGCCTGCGGATCCCGACGCACCGGCGGCTGACCGCGGATGACCGACGACCCCGTCGTCCTCGGGGAAAAGCGCGTGCTCGCGGCGGCGCTCGCGTTCTCGCTGGTCGCGACGGCAGTATGGGTCGCTGGAGTAACGGCGCTTCTCGGCGTCGGAGCGGGTCCGCTCGGCGGTTCACCTGACACGGTGTCCGACGGCGGCGTCGAGCGGGCCGCATCGGCCTCGAACGAGTCGGTAGCGAACGTCGATCCCACGCTCTCAGGGTTCACCGACCGCGCGCGCACACTGGGGTTCGAGTACGCTTACACGCGCACGGGGGAAGCCGGGATGCGCGACCTCGTCACGAACGCCGGCGTCTACGTGTCCGACTACGACAACGACGGTCAACCGGACATTCTCGCGGTGGGCGGCGAGCGCCCCGTGCTCTTCGAGAACCGTGGGGGCAGGTTCGTCCCGTCGACTGTCCTCCCGGCCCTCGACAGTTCGGTCAACGCCGCGCTATTCCTGGACTACGACAACGACGGCTGGGACGACCTGCTCGTCCTCCGCGCCAACCGGAGCGCGCTCCTCTTGGAGAATCGCAATGGTTCGTTCCGGGCCGTCGACGGCGGGTTCGACGAGCGGCTGGAGAACCCGACCGGCGCGGCGGCCGCGGACTTCGACCGCGACGGCTGCCTCGACGTGTTCGTCTTCCAGAACGGCAACTGGGACGCACGAACCCCGATCGGGCTGGAGCGTAGTTCCGCCCGCTTCATCTCCGACGACAACGGGAACTCAAACTACCTCTACGAGGGGGACTGCTCGGGATTCAGACGGGTCACGGACGCCGGCATCCGCGGGACGACGTGGTCGCTCGCCGGGAGCTTCGTCGACATGACCGGCGACGGCTACCCGGACATCCACGTCGGCAACGACTACAACGCGGACTTTCTGTACGTGAACCGGGGCAACGGGACGTTCGAGCGGACGCTCCTCCCCAGTTCCGACCGAAACGCAATGTCCTCGACGGCCTTCGACGTGAACGACGACGCAAGGCTCGACGTGTTCGTCTCGAACGTCTACTTCGACGACGAACTAGAGGGGGCGAGCCCGACGCTCCCGGTCAGAGGCGGCGGGAACAACCTGTTCGTCAACCGGGGGAACGGGAGCTTCGAGGACCGCGCGGCACAGTATGGCGTCCGTGAGGGAGGCTGGGCATGGGCGGCCGTCGCCGCGGACTTCAACAACGACGGCTACCGGTCGCTGATGCACACGATCACGCCTATGGGCGGAGAAATCGCGCTCCAGCAGCAGCTCGACCGCTCCCGGACGGAGATCTACCGGGCTTTTCCCTATCTCGCGTATCCGATGTTCTACCAGCGGACCGCCTCCGACTCGTTCGAGGCGATCCACCCGCCCGAGGTCGGTTTCGAGCGGGGGAGCGGCCGCGGCGTGGCTGCGCTGGACGCGAATGCCGACGGCGCGCCCGACCTCGCCGTCACGGAGACCCGCACGGCGACTGGCAGCGGGAACTACAGCCTGTACCTGAACAACGGATCGTCGAACGCCTGGGTCGGGGTCCGCGTCCAGCCCGGGAAGCGACTGCCGGCGCTCGGCGCGCAAGTGAGCGTCCGAACTGAAGAGGGCCGCGAGACCCGCATCGTCCGGTCTCGTACCGGCTACCTCTCCCAGAGCACTCGGCGCGTCCACGTCGGACTGGGCGACGCCGACTCCGTCCGTTCGATCCGAGTACGGTGGCCCGATGGAACGGAGATAACTGTCTCCAACCCGCCGGTCAACGAGACGGTCGTCGTCTCGCCGGACGACGAGTGAGACGATCCCACGGCGAGAATTCCGAACCGCAGAATCTCACGGGCATGAATGGCCATTAGCGACATATATCGCTCACGAACATTCGTAGATTGACCGTCGACGCTGCTTCCGGCGGCGGTACTATTAAGACCCAGAGACGGGGTTGTGAACGTATGCGGACACAGTCGCTGAACGGTAGCTGGCAGTATCGCCAGCGCGGCGGCGGGGAGTGGCGCGAAGGAAGCGTCCCAGGGGGCGTCTACACGGACCTGCTGAACGCCGGCGAGATCCCGGACCCGTTCGTCGGGGACAACGAACTCGACGTCCAGTGGGTCGGCCGGACCGACTGGACCTACCGCCGCACCGTCGACGTCGACGACCGATTGCTGGACTACGAGCGGCTCGTCCTCCGGTTCGACGGCCTCGATACGGTAGCCACCGTGTTTGTCAACGGCCAGCGGGTCGGCGAGTCGGTTAACATGCACGTCGGCAACGAATTCGACGTCGCCAACGCGCTTCACGCCGGCGAGAACGAGAT
Organism: Halosimplex yunnanense; assembly: GCF_054504345.1. Taxonomy (NCBI): domain Archaea; kingdom Methanobacteriati; phylum Methanobacteriota; class Halobacteria; order Halobacteriales; family Haloarculaceae; genus Halosimplex; species Halosimplex yunnanense. The sequence goes on from NZ_JBTJEL010000027.1 coordinate 7,663, forward strand.
CAGCGTTCGGTTTCGCTCACCCGTCGAATACGGCGAGGAACGGATGGCGGAGTACCCATACGAGGTACCCTGTGGCCGCTACCCCGTCGACCAGCCGGGTCGGCCGTTCATCCGCAAAGCCCAGTGTCACTACGGCTGGGACTGGGGGCCGTGTCTCCCGACGACCGGCATCTACCGCGACGTCGCGCTCGTCGGATACTCGGAACCGCGAATCCGCTACGTGAAGACCGAACAGGACCACTCCGGCGACCGAATCGACTTGACCGTCCGCGTCGGCGTCGACGCACCGACCGGTGGTACACACGACCTGTCCGTCGACGTGGCCGGCCAGACGATGGCCGAATCCGTCGCGCTCGACGCGGGCGAACAGGAGGTGGAGGTCACGCTCCCGGTCGAAGAAGAGACGGCCGAACTCTGGTGGCCCAACGGCTACGGCGACCAGCCACTCTACGATCTGACGGTCGCCATTGGCGACGACACGTACACCGACCGCATCGGCTTCCGCGAGGTCGACCTCGTCGTCGAACCCGACGAAGCCGGCACGTCGTTCTACTTCGAAGTTAACGGCGAGCCCGTCTACGCGAAGGGGGCTAACACCATTCCGACAGCGCCGCTGTACGGTAACGTCACCGACGAGCGCTACGAGCATCTCGTCCGTAGCGCGGCCGACGCCAACATGAACATGCTGCGGGTCTGGGGCGGTGGCTACTATGAGGAGGATGTCTTCTACGATCTCTGTGACGAGTACGGGCTACTCGTCTGGCAGGACTTCATGTTCTCCTGTTCGCTCCATCCTGCAAACGAGGCGTTCCTTGACACCGTCGAAGCGGAAGTGCGTTATCAGGTCTGCCGGCTGGCGAACCACCCGTCGATCGCGCTCTGGTGTGCCAACAACGAGAACGAGGAAGCGCTGGAGAACTGGTACGGCGGCCACGAGCGCCACGAGGATCACCGCGAGGACTACCGGAAACTCTACGAGGAAACTGTGGGACCGGCCTGCCGCGAGGAGGACCCCTCACGCACTTACTGGCCCGGATCGCCATCCAGCGGCCCGGGCGAACTCGATCCATACGTCTTCGAGAAGGGCGACATCCACTACTGGGATGTCTGGCACAACGGCCAGCCCTTCGAGGAGTATCTCACCACGGAACCGCGATTCGTCTCCGAGTTCGGCTACCAGTCGTTCCCTTCGCTAGACTCGCTCCGGACCGTTCTCACCGAACCGGAGGAGTTCAACCCCACGTCGCCGATGATGGAACACCACCAGCGGAATCCAGGCGGCAACACGACCATCCTCCGGCGGATGGCCGACTACTTCCGCATCCCCTTCGACTTCAGTGACTTCGTCTATCTCTCGCAACTGCTGCAGGCCGAGGCGATGTCGACCGCCATCGAACACTGGCGCCGCCGCAAGCCGACGACGATGGGCGCATTGTACTGGCAACTCAACGACCTCTGGCCGGTCGCCTCGTGGGCCTCCATCGAGTACGACGGCAAGTGGAAAGCCCAGCAGTACGCCGCACGCCGGCAGTTCGCACCCGTGCTCCTGTCGTTCCATCCCGAGTTCGAAGGCGGAGATGGCATCGACAACGCTCAGGCGGAAAACCCCGACGACCCCGACTGGGGCGACCTGACTGCACAGACGCTCTGGATCACCAGCGACAAAACTGATACTGTCTCGGGCGACGTAACCGTCGAAATTCTCACCTTCGACGGTGATATCCGCCCCGAGGAGACCATCGCGGTCGATATCGATGCCCACGAGAGTACCGCTCTGCGGACTATCGAACGTGCGGACCTCCCCGACGATGTCACGCCTTCGGACGTGATGGTCCGCGCCGTGTTTGACGGAACGGGCGAGTCCTACCCGGCGACGGCCTTCTTCGCGGACTACAAGCGGCTGTCGTTGCCCGAGACGGAGCTGTCGGTCGAGATCGACGGCGCTGACGTGACCGTCGCTGCCGACGAGGCAGCGTTGTTCGTCGAACTCGATCCGGGGACATTGTCGGGTGCGTTCTCTGACAATTACATCCACCTCGCACCGGGCGAGCGACGGACGCTTACCTTCGACGCCTACGATGACCGTCGCGATGCGCTCGTCGAAGCCCACCTCGAAGACGAACTCTCCGTCAGACACCTGCGAGAAACGTACTGAGCGGCCGTTCCGCTGAAGCGCGCCGAGACCTCAGGCTTCAGTCGCTGCTTCGAGCCGTTCGAGCGCGTTGATGCACTCCAGCAAGGCCCGTCCGGAGTGGTATGCCCCCTTGTAGACGGCGCCCTTCCGGCCGACGGTCTCGCCGTCGTCGGTCACGCCGGAGTGCCACTCGCCGTATTCGCGGTCGATCTGGTGCTCGTCGAGGAACGCGTAGGTCTCCTCGAAGACCTCGCGATACGCCGGTTCGTCGGTGAGTTCGTACATCCGGAGCGCGCTAACCAGCGCCTCGGCCTGGACCCACCACGCCTTGACGCGACTGGTCGCCGGCTCCTCGAACGGCCCGTAGAAGTAGAAGCCGCCGCGGTCGTCGTCGTAGCCGTACGTCAGCGAATAGCCCCACAGCGTCTCGTAGAGGTCCCGGTAGTACGTCAGCGGCATCTCCAGGGCGTCGGCTGCCTCCATGGTGAGCCACACACCCTCGATGTCGTGTCCGTAGGAGACGATGCGGTAGCTCTCGTCGTCGAGGAGCGGCCGCCAGTCGGGTGCGTACTTGTCCGTGCAAGCGCCCAGGTCCTTCCGGACGATAGTGTTCGTGTTGATCGTGAGTAGCTCGTTTAGCCGCTCTCGCGCCTTCTCGTGGCCCGTCGCGCGGTAGAACGTGGTGAAGGCCTCCAGCAAGTGGAGGTGGGTGTTGGTCAGTTTCGTGCCGGCGTCGAGTTCGGCATCGACGTCTTCCTTGGGCGACCAGTCCGGCTCGATGTTGTCGAGGTACGTCCCGCCGGTCGTGACGGGCGTCCAGTCGGGTTCGAAGTACTCGACGTACCCGCCGTTGGCCTCGTCGTGGGCTTCGCTCTCGAAAAGTTCGAACAGTTTGATGGCGTGCTCGCGGGCGGTCTCGTCGCCCGTCGATCGATAGTACTCCGAGAGACCGTAGAGGGCGAACGCCTGCCCGTACATGTGCTTGTTCGGCTTCGTGACCGTGCCGTCGCGCTCGGCCTCCCAGTAGAACCCACCGTGCTCGTGGTCCCGGAGCTCGCCGAGGAGGAAGTCGACCCCTTGCTCGGCAGCCTCGCGGAACTCGCCGTCGCCGTATCCCTCGCGATGGAGGCGCGAGAAGAACCAGACCATCCGTGCCTGGATGACGAGCATCTTGCCGTCGTTGCCGGCGAATTCGCCGGTCTCGTCGTAACTCGTTATGTACCCGCCGTGCTCCTCGTCGATCGAACGGGGGTACCAGAACTCGATCACAGTCTCGCGCAGGGTCCGACGCAGTTGCGGTAGATACGCCTCCGCGAGCGAATCGCTATCGGCTGGCATGCGTCTTCAACTTTCAGCAGGGGGCCACTTCAACGTACCTTCCGCTCGGGCACGGAGACTCCTGTCTGGGATGTCGCCGCTACCCACTCACGGGTGCTCTTTACTGCTTCACGACTCTGGCCATCCGACCACAAGATGAATATAAATTAATCATTCAATACATTGGTAATATTTACAATAACACTAGTGAATAGTAATATACTTTCTTTTTAAAAGCGCAACTGAAACGGATTCGATGGATTCGCTAAGTACGTATGCGAACTGATCACGACGCCAGTAGTCCCCAAATGAGAAAGGGAACACCGATCACGATAGCCAAATATCCCCGACGACGGTATGTAGTGCGAACGTTCTCTCCAACATCCGTTTCCGGAGCCAATGGCCAATTGTAGAGGCGATACATGGTCGCCGGGGCGCGATAGTTCGCGTATCCCAGCGCGAACCAAAAGAGGGCAACTGCTAGAACCTCAAAACGGGGCATCGCTGTCACTCTCACGGTTACGGTGGAGAAATATAATTTTGGCCACTACAAGCGGTGGACTCTCAGTATTTTGCCAGAATCTGTCGCGAGATCGATCTGCTTGGAGAGTGATCCGCACAAACTGGGCCGACACGGAAACCTTCGTCGCGTTAAGGTCGAATATCTTCACGGTACGGTCCTCGATATCGGTGCCAGAACCGGGGCTATGTTCTCGTACTTTAACGCTGTCGCAGATGGGGGCGTCTCGTTCCATGCGATTGAGCCCGATCCATATATGCGACGGCAGGCCATCGAGAAAGCGGACGAGTTGGGACTTGAGATCGAACTCCGATCAGCGGGCGCCGAATCGCTCCCGTACGAGGACGACTCGTTCGACGTCGTGATCGCCTCGGTGGTCTTCTGTACGAATCCGGATATCGAGGCACCTTGTCGGAGGTGGCCCGTGTGTTGCGGCCCGGCGGCGAGTTCCGCTTCTTCGAGCACGTATTGGACGACGGGTGGCGCGCTCGCGTCCAATCTCTTATCGCACCGCTCTGGAAGCGGGTCGCCGGTGGGTGTCATTTGACGAGACAGACCGCATCAGTGTTCGCCGCCGACCGATCGTTCGACATCGTCGAGGTCGATCGAATGAACCTCGGCGTGACGCCGATACGACCGTTCGTTCGAGGCCGACTGCGGAAACGAGCGTGAGCGATAGGTGCTCGGTACCACTTGTCACTCCAACCGGGTCGTGGCCTCCCTCCAGACTTCTATTTCGCCGTGGCGACCAGTAGGAACGTCTCCGGCCGGACGGCTTCGTGTTCGATGCGGAACCCAGCGTTCGACAGTGCATCTGCCGCTTCCGTGACGGTGAACCGATCGTCGAGGGATGGGCCGATATCCCCGGCCCCGGTCGCGCTCCAGTCGACGATGACGAGTTGTCCCTCGGATGTGAGGACGCGATCGAGCTCGACGAGCGCGTCGTCGCTCGCGAACTCGTGGTAGGTCATCGTCGAGAAGGCGGCGTCGACCGAACCCGCGTCGAACGGGAGGTCGCTCACCTGGGTGGTGAGGAGGTCGACGTTATCGGGGATGCCCTTCTCGCGATAGTAGTCATGCATCGCATCCTGAATGTCAACCGCGTACACGTGGTTGACAGCCGGTGCGACATCATCGGTATAGAACCCGGTCCCACTCCCGAGGTCCGCCACTGTTTCGTCCCCTTCTGGTGATAGCGCCCAGAGCAACTCCTCCGCGGAGAGGAACTGGTACCGTTGCTGTGCATTTTCGAGTTTGTCGGCGCGATCGGCGTCGAACGTGTGATACCCCATGTTAGAGGTTCTCGAATGCCTCGTCGACGAGTTCGCCGGTATCGGCGACGATGTCTGCCATCTCCTCGTTATCGGGCGCCATCCCGACCAGTCGTGCGATGCGCATGATGGAGACGTGATAGACGACCTGCTTACCGGGTACCTCTTCCCAGATAACAACGTTGCAGGCCATGAGTGCCCCAAGTTTGTTTTCGGTCGCGTCCAGAGCGCGGTCGGCGACCTCGGGGTTGCACGCACCCAGCACGTAGTAGGGGTCGCGGCCGGCGTCGATCTTCTCGTTTTGCATCTCGGAGGGCGAGAATTCCACGGGGACGCCAAAACCGGCGTCAGTGAACACGTCGCGGACGTGATCGATGGCATCTTCGTGACTCATCTCGAGGGTCGCCTGTTCTTCGCCGATGTCAGCAGGGTCGATCTGGCTCGGGTCGATTGGGAGCGTCATTCGTGTATTGTCTTGGGTGTACAGAACAAGATCTCTTCGGATGTACTCCCGGGGAAGGGATGAAAACAGAAATAAACTCTCCTCGCTGCATTCTAGGCTGCAATAGTATTGTGGTGTTCGGGAACATCTTTAATCTTCTCTGTCACCCTATTCTCCGATATGATGGCCACTTCAATGCGTGAGGATCTTGAGCGCGATCTGGTGTGTCTTGACCTGCTGGGATGCGTCCACGGTCTCAACGAGCGGGATCAGATGGCCTTTCAGCTGCTACAACAGGCAGAAAGGGGACTCACCGTCGATGACATAGCAGACCGACTGGATTGTGAGAGATCGACGGCATATCGCTCGGTTTCCCGGCTTCACGAGGCTGGCGTTGTCGTACAGGAGCAAATAAACTACGAGAACGGCGGGTACTACTACGTGTATTGTCCGCGGACACCCGAGGAAATTGCTCACGATATGCAGCGATTGCTCAACGATTGGTATGCGGACATCGGACAGCTCATTCAGGAGTTCGAAGATCGATATAGTCGGGACTCGGACGACCGAGAGAACCAGCCGCTGCAGTCCTGTCCCTGACTCCTGATAACTCAACTATCTAACGGAATAGTATTGTGAACTTTACGCAAAATACATAAGTCGATGCGGTTGGAACGGATACCTAATGGCTGAAGATATCGAGGAGATCCGACGACAGAAATTGGCGAAGCTTCGAAACAAGGCTGAAACGGGCGGTTCTGAGGCGTCCACCCCGAAGAGTCCGTCCGAACCGATCCATATCGACGGCGGCGCCGAGCTGTCCGAAACTTTCGCCGAGTACGGTCTCGTGATAGCCGACTTCTACGCCGATCGGTGTGGTCCGTGCCAGATGCTCGAACCAATCGTCGAAACGATTGCGGCCGAGACCGATGCGACCGTAGCGAAGATCGACATCGACGCGAATCAGCAACTCGCCGCAGAGTACGGTGTCCAGGGGGTTCCAACCCTCGTCCTGTTCGCTGACGGCCAGCCGGCGGAACGACTCGTCGGAATGCAGGACGAAGCGCAGCTCCGTTCCGTGATCGAAGCGCACGCGTGAACCAACGATGATCGATGAGTCTGCTGACGCGGATGACCGCTCACTGGGAGATATCGCTGGGCACCTCGAATCGACACTGAAGGCTGATCTCGGTGACACGCTGGTCGGCCTGGCGTCCTACGAGGATGGCGAGTACGATGTCCTGTACCGAGACGAGGCGGCGTCTCACAGTACGCTGCGTCGGATATCTGAGCGATTCTAGAGCACATTTAGCTGGAGGCGATCGGCACTGCAGTCTACGAGGAGTACCACGGAGAGCCGCTGCACGCGACCGTTCGCGTGTACGAGACGCTGGTCACCATCGCCGCACCAGTCGGGGAGACGACCGGGTTCGTTGTCGTGGTACGGAACGATGGCACACACGGTCCGTATTCGATAATTGAGACAGTCGAAAACGCGGTATAAGTGCCCATAGTGGACAATTTGGGATTCAGTTAGGACCACAACATCTATCAGCCGATGCGAAGTGGTATTGTATATAGATGGACGAAGAGAGCAATATCACTCGGCGGAGAGCACTCACCGCCGGCGGCGCGGTGATCGCGTTCGGTGGTGGTGTCGCCTACATCGGATCGCGATCTGGTGGGAGCGGACAGCACTACGTCCCCGACACCACGCACGCTGGTTCCGGGACAACCGGGTTCGACGTCGACCTTGACGGCCGCCCCATCGCCGGCAAACGTGATGCGCCGGTGGACATCTACTACTGGACGGACTATCTTTGCCCGTTCTGCAAGCAGTTCGAGACGGAGACGCTCCCGGAGCTCGGCCGGCAATTCCTCGACACCGGCGACGCACGCCTGGCCGTGCTGCCCTACCCGAATATTGGTGAGTACTCGATGCCGGCGGCGGTCTGGGGGCGTTGCGTGTGGTCGCAGGTCGCCGACAGCGACCCTGACGCGTTCTGGAACTGGCACGCGGCGGCCTTCGCCGAACAGCCCGACTCTGGCACGGACTGGGCCGACGAGGAGGCGTTCGCGGCGGTCACCGAACAGACGGCTGGCGTGGACCTGTCCGCAGTCGAGACCTGCCGCGAAGAACGGAGTTCGTCCATTCGGGAGCGCATCGAGCCGAACGTCGCCGTGGCCCGGGGGTCGAGAATTCAGGGGACACCCGGGTTCGTACTCTACAACCGTGACTCTGGGGCAGCTGGAAAGCTCGTCGGCGCCCACCCCTACGAGAACTTTGCCGACGCGATCGAACAGGTGATGGAGGCGTGACCGGGAACCGCGCCGCCGCAAGTCGCGACTGGATTCGTGACCTCCGCGACGCGCTCGGCTATCCGCTTACGTCGGACGCGCGGTTGCTAGTGACCGCCGTCGTGACTGTCGCCACGTACGTCGTCCTGGTGTTGAGCTCGTTCCCGCAGTTCTCGGTCCAGGTGTTCGCGACCGACCCGACCGATGTCGGCTATGCAGTCACGGCGCTCACGCGGGAGGTGTACCTGACCACCGGCTACCTCGGGCTCGCGCTAGTCGCCACGTATGCCGTCCTGACCGGCATCGCGGTGACCAACGCGCTCGCGTTGGTCCAGCGCGCGCGTCGCCGGAGTGTGTCGACGATCGTCGGCGTGCTCCCCGGACTGCTCGCCGCCGGCTGTGCAAGCTGTGGCGCAGGCGTGCTCGGCGCGCTGGGCTTCGTCGGTGCGATGGCGGCGCTGCCGTTTGACGGCAATCTTCTCAGACTCGGCGGAATCGGGCTCCTCCTCTTCTTCCTCGGTCGCGTAGGCGATCCACGGACGTGTTCGCTTGACGGAGGTAAGCGTGCATGACGGCGCTGCCGCGTCCTCGTCTGCTCCGGGGTGTCGGCGTGAGCATCGGGGTGTTTGTCCTGTTCGGGGCGGTGACCGGTCTGCTGCCGAACCCGGTCTACGTGCGGATGGTCTCTCGGACCCCGGCGGACTACCTGTTCCTCGTCGCGACCGCGGCCTTCGCTGGCGCATTCGTCTACCAGCGCTCGCTAGCCGAGGAGCCAATTGGCGATCGGTTCGCTGCCGGTGGAATCGTCGGCGGATTCCTGGCGTTCGGCTGTCCAATCTGTAACGCGGTGTTGCTCGCGCTGTTCAGCTCGTCGGCACTCATGACGTACTTCGACCCGCTCCGCCCAATCCTCGGTGTCGTGAGCGTCGCGTGCTTCGCCGCGCTCCTGATCTACCAGCGCCGGCGTTGCGAGGTGTGCTGACAGTGCGACCGATGGCCTCGACGACCCAAACGCACTTGGGTCAATCAGGCGAACGAGAGACCAATCGATGACTGGTTCGGACGGGAAGGCGAGTACGGAGGACGCGTCGACACCGCCGTGGGGACTACTCGGTGTTGGCGGCGCGTTGAGTCTTTGCTGTCTCTTCGCGGCGCCGGCCGCCGGAGCCGCGGCTGCCGGGGGAACGGCGGCTGCACTCGGTGGTGGGCTCGTCAGAATCGTAGTGACCGCGCTAACGGTCGGTGTGTTGGGTGCCGTCTATCGAGTCCGCTCATCTGGCTGTGCGTGTAGCGCGCAGGACGACAGCGACCCCTGAGGCATCTCGGTCGGCACTCGTCAGGGCTGCGTGAACTCTTCTGCGGCGAACCAGGTGATGATGCTGCTCTCACAGCGGTGGAGGATGTCGCTGCACGTCGACTTTGAGACGCCCAACGTCTCTGCAACGTCGGTGAGCGTGGCTTCGCGCGGAACGGCGTAGTACCCCTCGCCGATCGCGACGGCCAGCACCTCGTGCTGTCGAGGTGTCAGCAGCCGGTCGGCTTCCGAAGAGCCGATTTCGACGACGGACTCGATGTTGTACTCGATACCCGCCTCGTCGAGGTGCTCGCCGAGTTCGGACAGTCGATCCGACGACGTCGTCAGTTCCCACGTCGCGCGTCCGGCAAGTACGGTGAACGGCAACTCGACGGGGACGCCTGCCTGCCATAGAGGAAAGAGGAGCGGTGGACTCGTCGTTTCGACTTGAACGAGCGCAGTCCGCTCGCGCTTCCAGAGCAAGTCGACGTCGACGACGTCCGGTTGACCCCGAACGTCCGCGAGGATGTCGAGGAGGTCGGCATTCTCGATCCGGAGGAGTGCGATCCCTGCGTCCTCGCCTGCAAGCGCTGTCACGACTTCGAACGTTGTGGCGTCGTAGGACGTCGACAAATCACGAATCCAGACATCCGACGGCAGGGAAATGGAGAGCTGGGCTCGGGGCATACTGGAACATCGTCACTAGAATTCCTTGAACCACTCCCTGACATGTTCGATTCATACTCACGTGTTCGGATACATCCGACAGGTTCGCCCGAACTGGTACACGGACCGGATGATAATTCTGGGGCAGGTGTTCACGACGATGCAAACACGAAACAACCCGTTCCTTCTCATGGCCGGCCTGTATCTATCCGTCGGCTTGCTGGCCGTCATCGGAAAGCTGGGTGTCGAATTCGGAGCGATCGACGCGTTGCCGCGGCTCCGTTGGTTGACGATCCACTTCGTCACTATCGGGGGGCTTACACAGGCGCTGTTCGGCGTCCTCCCGGCCCTCGCGGGTTCTGCGTCCGCGACCACCCGGAACAGGTGGTTCCAGTGGCTTACACTGAACGCGGGATACCCACTCATCCTGATTGGGATGGCGACCGGCGACACGACGACCGCTACGGTCGGTGCGACGCTCGTCCTCACGGCCCTCGGCGGGCTGTTGGTGATGGTCTTCCGGACGAGTACGTCCGGCGACCGAGGGACTCGGTTCTTCAGAACCGCACCTTGGTTTCTGGTCGTCGGTATCCTCGCCGCGTTCGGGATGTTGTTGAACCTCCACGGGCCTGGCGGGTACTTCGGTTCGATCGAGGCACACGTCCACGCCAACGTCTGGGGCTTCCTCGCGCTCGTCGCCGCCGGCGCACTCCTCACGTCGATCCCGAACCTGTTCGGAGCCGACCTCCGGTACCCGCGGATCCGTAGCGTCACCTACTGGGGGGTCACTGTTGGGGCGGCGGGACTTGTCGCCGGGCCGTGGCTCGCCCGCCACGAACTCACGATGGGCGGACTGGCTGTGTATGTCATTGGAACCGTAGCGCTGCTGGCGAACGTCGTCGGGACGTACCGAGCCGGTGACCAGACGCGGACTCGGAGGCTCGCGCTCGTTCTCGGAGCGTATCTCTGGCTGGCGTTCCCGGTCCCGTGGGCGCCGCTCGTGTTGCTGTTCCCGGAGACCGTTCCTGGGACGGCAATCGAGTTAGCGGCGATTGACGGCCTGGTGTTCGGATGGATGCTCCAGCTAGCGATGGCGTTCTTGCCCGCCGTTGTGGTTTCCCTCGGGAACGAGACGCAGGACATCGTCTCCCTGGTGGATGTGGGCGTCGAGGCCGTCGGCCGGCCTTCATGGATTCAGATTGTGAGCGTTAACGCCGGAATGCTCGCACTCTGGGGCACGGCGATGCCACCACTCGAGGGACTCGCGGACCCGCTGACGCTTGTCGGCTACCTGCTGATCGCCGTCGCCTGGGCGTTCCTCGTTGCCGACCTATGGACCGCATTGACCCCGCGGGCTCCCGTGACTGGCCCAGCCACGGAATCTCCCTCGGAGTGAGGTCCCTCTGGCCCACCGGAGAGACTCTAGCAATATTGTGAATTCCGCGAAATACTTTTGGCGCTACCGCACCAACGCCGAGATATGAGCGACACGTTCGTGGTCGTCGGCGGTGACGCTGCGGGGATGAGCGCCGCGAGCAAGGCTAAGCGCGAGGACCCAGAGCTGGACGTCGTCGTCTTCGAGAAGGGCGAGTGGGTGTCCTACGCCGCCTGCGGGATGCCCTACTACGTCAAAGGCGAGGTCGAGAACCTGGAAAACCTCGTCGCCGTGACGCCCGAGGAGTTCCGCGACGAGCGCGACGTCGACCTCCGGACCGGCCATGAGGTCGTCGGCATCAACCCCGAGGCCGAAACCGTCACCGTCGAGGGTGACAGCGAGACGTTCGACCAGCCCTACGACCATCTACTCGTCGCGACGGGCGCGAGCGCTATCGAACCGCCGTTCGACGGGCTCGGCCTCGACGGCGTGTTCACGATCCACGACATGGACGAGGCCGACGCCATCGAGAACTACGTCACCGAACACTCGCCGGACTCCGCGGCCATCGTCGGCGGCGGGTACGTCGGCATCGAGATGGCCGAGGCGCTGTCGGCGCGCGGCGTCGACGTCCACCTCTACGAGATGCTACCGCACGTCCTCCAACCGTTCGGTGACGCGGTGGCCGAGGTCGTCGAGGATCACCTCCGCGAGCAGGGTGTCGAGCTACACCTCGACACCGTCGTCTCAGGCTTCGAGGGTGCCGACCGGGTCGAGCGCGTCATGCTCGACAACGAGTCCCATCCCGCCAACATCGCCATCGTCGGCGTCGGTGTCGAACCGAACGCCGACCTCGCGGCGGACGCCGGCATCCAACTGGGGGAAACCGGGGCGATCGCGACTGACGAGTACGGCCGGACGAACTACGAGAACGTCTACGCCGCGGGCGACTGCGCCGAGGCGCGTCACGTTGTGACCGGCGAGCCGGACCACGTGCCGCTGGCGCTGACAGCCAACCGCGCCGGTCGCGCCATCGGACAGACCGTCGCCGGGAGTCCGGAGCCGGTCGGCGAGATCGCCGGGACGGCCATCGTCAAGGCGTTCGACCTGGGGGCCGCCCGAACTGGACTCCTTGACGAGGAGCGGACCCGGGACGCCGGCTTCAACCCCGTTTCGGTCGCGATATCGGCGCCGACGCGAGCCCACTACTACCCCGATGGTGCAGAGCTCACCGTCACGCTCGTGGCCGACCGGGACTCCGGTCGGTTGCTGGGCGGGAGCGTCGTCGGCCGGGAAGGGGCGAAACGGGTCGACACGGTGGCGACGGCGCTCACGGCTGGTATGACCGTGACTGAACTCCGGAACGCCGATCTGGCGTACGCCCCGCCGTTCAGCCCCGTCTGGGACCCGATACTCACGGCGGCGAAAGTCCTCGAGGGGAAGTTAGCGGGCGAATGAGCGACGCTACGCCATCCGAGTACGTGCGAGCACACCGCGAGGCACTGCTCTCGCTGACCCTCGACCTGCTCGCGATCGATACGTCCAACCCGCCCGGCGACACGCGCGAGATCGTCGCCGAGATCGAGCGGTTCCTCGAACCGCTTCCGGTCGACGTCGAGCGTTTTGTGGTCGATCCGGCGAAGCCGAACCTCCTCGTCCGAGTCCCCGGCGAGTCCGGCCGCACGCTGCTGTACAACGGGCACCTCGATACGGTGCCGTTCGACGCCGACGCGTGGTCCCGTGACCCGTTCGGCGAGCATACCGACGACCGCGTCTACGGCCGTGGCGCGACCGACATGAAAGGGGCCGTGGCGTCGATGCTCATCGCAATTCAGGCCTTCGCAGCCACCGACACCGATCCGCCCGTCGACCTCCTGTTCGCGTTCGTGAGCGACGAGGAGACCGGCGGCGACGCCGGTCTCCCAGCGCTGCTGGAGGCGGGAAAGTTCGATGTGGACGCGTGCGTGATCGGCGAACCAACCTGCGAGGAGGGTCGCCACTCCGTGACCGTCGCCGATCGCGGGACCATCTGGCTGACGCTCGAAGCCACCGGAGACGCCGCTCACGGGTCGCGCCCGGTGCTCGGCGAGAACGCGATCGACCGGGTCTACGGGGCCGTCGAGACCCTCCGCGGGCGGTTCGGACAGCGCCGGCTGGATATCCCGGAAACGGTGGCACCGGTCGTCGAGGAGTCCGTCGAGTACTACGCGCCGTCGATGGGGCGAGCAATCGCACGCGATCTCTTCGCGTACCCGTCGATCAACTTGGGGACGCTGGAGGGCGGGGAGGCGATCAACAGTGTCCCCCAGTCGGCCCGTGCCGAGATCGACGTGCGTCTCGCGACGGGTGTGGAGACATCGTCGGTGCTCGCCGACATCAGGTCCTGTGCAGCCGACTGCGAGGGCGTCTCCATCACGGACGTGTCCTGGAGCGTGGGAACGGCCGAACCGATAGACAGCCCGCTCGTCGACGCGGTGGCGTCGACCGCGGAGTCGGTGAGCGGCGAGCGCGTATCCCGACGGAGCGCCACCGGCGGCGGCGACGCGAAGACGCTTCGCAACGCCGATATCCCGACCGTCGAGTTCGCGTTCGGCACCGATACCGTCCACGCCGTAGACGAGTACACGACCGTCGACGCGCTCATGGACAACGCGGTCGTCTACGCGCGACTGCCGGCGGCGTGGGCGTCGTCGACCGAACGGTAGCGGCCCGCCGGGCGGACCGAGTGGATCGCGGGCAGCCCGCTCCGGGCAAGACTTAGGTTTTTGTATTGTGTATTGTTGGGTATGAAGAACAATATCGGTGCCACCGATAGAGTGGTCCGCATCGCCGTCGGCATCGCACTCGCGGTCGTGGGACTCGCGTCGCTCGGCGACCTGCTCGGCTTCGGTCTGACGGTCGGCGCAGCCCTGACGCTGCTGGGTCTCGTGCTCGCCGGAACCGGGCTCGTCCGGGTCTGTCTCCTGTACCGTCTGCTGGGAGTGGACACGTCGGGGTCCCGCTAGGGATGGATAGGTTCCAGAACACCGGGCAGCCCGACTGGGACTGGTGGAGCAGACTCTGGCCCACGCCCGGCGCGACGCTCCGGAAACCCGGCCTCACGTCGGGCGAGTCGGTCGCTGAGGTCGGCTGTGGAAGCGGCTACTTTGCGCTTCCAGCCGCCCGCATCGCCGAGCCTGAATCGGTGTATGCGATCGACTTGGATGCGTCACTGCTCAATGAACTTGATGGTCTCGCCGATCAGCAGGACATCGAGTACGTCGTCCCGATTCACGGTGACGCCCGGAAATTGACCGAAGTCCTCCCCGAACCAGTCACCACGCTCGTCGTGGCGAACACGTTCCACGGCGTCGACGACCAGTCGGGATTGGTCGAGCAAGCGTTCGATGCCATCGAGTCCGGCGGGCGCCTGATCGTCGTCAACTGGCACGAGCGCCCGCGGGAGACGACGACTGTCGGAGAGAACGGAGACGAACTGCGGGAAGCACTCGACACGCTGCTCGCGCTCCAGCGCAGCGGTACGCTCGACGAGCTGGCCGAACTCGCCGAGGTCGGGTCGCTGGCGACCGCGGCGCTCGACGACGAGATGGTCACGTCGCTGGCCGGCACCGGCGCCGCGCTCGGCGAGGTCGCGCAGACGGCGTCCGACGACGACGCTCGTGACGGCATCGAACGGCTGCTGGAGAGTGTCGGTGAAGCGGAGCGGAACTCCCCCGATCAGGTTGGGGCCGTTGGCCTGCTTCGCGGATTACGTGATCCGAATGTCCAGTACGGGCTGGGCTACCTGCTGGCGCTCGCAGGCGCCCTCGGCCGTGTCCAGAACACCGAGGAGTCACGCTAACGGAGACCCTCCGATTCGGGTCACTCTCCCACTCGATGCAGACGGGGATCGATCGCCCCAATACTATTGTGTTATAATCCCAAGACTATTACACATCCGGTGCATAGAGTCCGGTAATGGCGACACAGACAGCGGAGACGGACAGCGTTGTTTCGCTCGGTGATTCCGACATCGAACCGATCATCGAGGACAGTAGCGTCACTCTCGTGGAGTTCTACACGGAGTGGTGTGGCACCTGCAAACGGATGGAGCCGGTTCTCGAGACGATCGCCGTCGACACGGACGTGACGGTCCTGACGGTCGACATCGAATCGAACCTCGAAACGGCGATCGAGTTCGGTGCCCAGAGCACGCCCACTTTCGTCCTGTTTGTGGACGGTGAGCCAGTGAAACGGCTCCGCGGCGGCCAGACCGAACAGTCGCTCCGAGAACTGATCGGCCGGTACAGTGACTAATTCGTGGGGGCTGAAATGAACCCCAGAGAACTCCGCGCCGACACGCCCGCCCTGCACGAGGACGTCTACCTGAATTTCGGCGCCCACGGCCCGAGTCCGCGGTACGTCGTCGAGGCCGCCGACGAGTTCGTGCGGTCACACGAGTACGAGTCGAGTACGCGAAACGACCCCTACGAGGTAGCGTTCGACGCGTACGACCGGGTGCGGGAGCGCGTCGCTACCTTCGTCGGCGCGGACGACGACGAGATCGCGCTCACGGAGAGCACGACCGCGGGCATCAACGCCGTCGCGAGCGCCATCGACTGGGAGCCCGGCGATACCGTCGTTCGAACGGACCTCGAACATCCAGCCGGAACGCTCCCGTGGCAACGCTTGGAAGAGGAGGGCGTCGACGTTCGCGTCGTCGAGACTGCGGACGGCCGTGTGGATCTCGACACCTTCGCCGAGGCCGTCGACGGCGCGAGGCTGGCGTGTTTCAGCGCCGTGACCTGGACGCACGGCACCCAGTTACCCGTCGCCGACCTCGTAGACATCGCTCACGAAGCCGGCGTGTTCGCGCTCGTCGACGCCGTGCAAGTGCCGGGACAGCTCCCGATGGACGTTGGCAAGTGGGGGGCGGACGCGGTCGCGGCGGCCGGCCACAAGTGGCTGCTGGGGCTGTGGGGCGGCGGCTTCCTGCACGTCGACCGCGACGCCGCTGAAGCGCTCCGGCCCGCCACAGTCGGCTACCGAAGCGTCGAAACACCGACTGCGGACCCCTACGAGTTCGCGGCCGGGGCCCGTCGATTCGAGGTCGGGTCGTCGAACCCGGCTTCGCACGTCGCCCTGGTGGAGGCCATCGATGCGATCAACGAGGTCGGCGTAGACCGTATCGCCGACCGGATCCAGAAATTGGCCGGCCAGCTGGCCGATGGTGTCCCCGATGACCGCCTTCTCAGTCCCTTGGATCCCGAGTCGGGACTCATGACCATCGACGTGGACAACCCCGAAGCGACGGTCGACCGACTCGCGTCGGAGGGAATTGTCGTTCGGGCCTTGCCGACGCCGGATGCCGTCCGCGTGTCGATCCACGCGGTCAACGCGCACGCTGAGGTCGAGCGGCTGCTGGACGCCCTTGAATCGGAGTGGACCTGACGCGACCACCGTTCTCTGCTGCCCCTGCTACGAGAGTCTCCTCAGAGTCTACTCATTGAAATCGGACGGCGCTGCTGGAGTGGCGGTCGGTGGATACCGGTATCGAAGAGAAGTTCTGTCTGCTTCAGTCGACCTGTACGCGACCGCTGTCGTCGACGTCGGTGTCATGACCACGATACGCGAATCGAACTTCGAGGTCAGACGTCGTCGAATCCTCGACCAACCGTTCTACTGCATCCGGATCGACGACCTCGGCGAGCGGCGGGTCGAGTGTGGCTGTCTCGACGCCCTCTGCCTCCGCGACAGCATCGACAATCCGGGGAATCGGATTCTCGAGATTGTTCATCGGAGTTTAGACGAGAAGCTGGATGTCGGCGTCGGCCATGTCTTGTAGGGCGGTCGCGGCGCCGACGCCCGTGGTGACGCCGTCGTAGAAGTCGTCCTCGTCGTAGTCCATCAGGTCGATGGTCATCTGACAGGCCTGGAACTCTACGCCCATGTCGAGACTCGTCTCGATGAGTTCCTCGATAGTGGCGGTGTCGTTGTCGTCGATTTTCTTCTCCATCATCTTCGTCGTCACCCGATCCATCCCGGGCAGGGCGGCGACCGCGTTGGGGACGGGCATGTTGGGGTTGCCAACAGAGCTTAGCTTGAGGTTCTTCGAGCGCTCCTCGTGGAGGATGTCCAGTCCCCAGAACGTGTGGAAGACCGTCACCTCGTAGCCGAAGGCGGCGGCGGTGCTCGCGAGGATCAGCGGCGGGTACGCCATGTCTAGCGTCCCTTTCGTCGCAATGATTGACATCTTCTTCGTGTCGTCGTCCTCCGCCTTGGCAAGTGACTCTTCCAGTTCGGCGACGCGTGCGGCCAGCTCCGCGCGGGAGGGGACGTCACCCTCGGCCGCGTCGGGGGTATCCTCGGCTGTCGTGTCTGAGGTGTCCGTGCTCATTTTCACTCCGTCTTGCGCACGTAGTGTTTGTACACGTCACCGCTCTCCTCCTGTGCAAGCAGTTCCACGCCGTCCGTGCCGTCGGCCCAGCCGTCGATGTCGCTCATGCTGCCCGAGTCGGTCGCGAGTACCTCTAAGACCTCGTCGGCGCCGAGGTCGTCGATGGCCGATTTGGTCTTGACGACCGGCATCGGGCACGATGCGCCTTTCACGTCGAGCGTCTCTGCGATATCGTATTCTGCACTCATTGTTGTGTCTGCTCCGTTGATCTGTCTTGGAGCTAACGCACAATATTGGACGTGTAGTTAAAAGATTGCTGGTTCTTGTGTCTGACGCAAACTACTGGTCGGTGGGTGAAATCGTAATTTCCCCCAGTATCGGGTTTGTGGACGTATATACCACTCCAGACAGAGTCGTGGGGGGAACCTATATTGTGCACAAATTGGAATACTATGCAAATCCTTTAGTACGTCCATCCGATAGATGGGGGTGCACGACATGAACGCAGAAGACTTCCCCACTCCGGACGCCGACGTGGAGACGGTCGCCCCGGAGACGCTGAAAGAGCGCATCGACGCCGGCGAGGACGTGACGCTGCTCGACGCGCGAATGAACTCGGACTACGAGGAGTGGCACATAGACGGCGAGAACGTCACGTCGATCAACGTCCCGTACTTCCAGTTCCTTGAGGACGACATCGACGACGATATCCTCGACCAGATCCCCGACGACCGCGAGGTGACCGTCCTCTGCGCGAAGGGCGGCGCCAGCGAGTTCGTCGCGGGCACGCTCGCCGAGCGCGACTACAACGTGAACCACCTCGAAGACGGGATGAACGGCTGGGCGAGCATCTACGAGGCCGTCGAGGTCGACCGCTACGACGGCGCGGGCACACTCGTTCAGTACCAGCGGCCGTCCTCCGGCTGTCTCGGCTATCTGCTTTACGACGACGGCGAAGCTGCGGTCATCGACCCCCTGCGGGCGTTCACCGACCGCTATCTCGCAGACGCCGACGAGCTCGGCGTCGACCTGAAGTACGCGCTCGACACGCACATCCACGCCGACCACATCTCGGGCGTGCGCGACCTCGACGACGAAGGCGTCGAGGGCGTCGTCCCCGAGGCCGCCGTCGACCGCGGCGTCACCTACGCCGACGAGCTGACCACGGCCGCGGACGGCGACACGTTCGAGGTCGGTGACGCCACCATCGGGACCGTTTACACGCCCGGCCACACGACCGGGATGACCTCCTATCTGGTCGACGACAGTCTGCTCGCCACCGGCGACGGACTGTTCGTCGAGAGCGTCGCCCGCCCGGACCTCGAAGAGGGCGACGACGGCGCGCCCGACGCCGCGCGGATGCTCTACGAGTCCTTGCAGGAGCGCGTCCTGGCGCTCCCTGATGACACGCTCGTCGGTGGTGCCCACTTCAGCGACGCCGCCGATCCCGCCGACGACGGCACCTACACCGCGCCCATCGGCGAGCTCGTCGAGGAGATGGACGCACTCACGATGGACGAAGACGACTTCGTCGAGCTAATCCTCTCGGACATGCCGCCGCGGCCGGCCAACTACGAGGACATCATCGCGACGAACCTCGGACAGAACGCCGTCGACGACGAGGAAGCGTTCACGCTCGAGCTCGGGCCGAACAACTGCGCCGCCAGCCAGGACTCGCTCGCGGGTGACTAACGACGCCGATGGTCACTGACCCAGTACTGCTTCAGGCGGCCGCCGAGCTGTTCCCCAACGGGATCAGTCGCTACGCCGTCGGCGGCCTGCTCGTCGGCCTCGGGACCGTCCTGATCTACGTCGGCACGGGCATCCCGGCCGGCGCCAGTACGTTCCTGGAGTCGACGCTGTCGTACGTTTCCGACCAGTCCCGCTTCCAGCAGTACGTCGACTCGCGTGACTGGCGGCTCGTGTTCACGGCCGGCATCATCCTGGGCGGCCTGGCATTCGCGGCGACCGTCCAGTCCGGCCTGGTCACGAGCTCATTGTACGAGCCCGGAGCGACCGGCCAGCTCTACGAGGTCGCCGGCGTGACGCTCTGGCAGACCGACGTTCAGCCGTGGCGACTGTTTATCGGCGGCATCCTGGTCGGTATCGGTACCCGGATCGGCAAGGGCTGTACGTCCGGGCACGGCGTCTGTGGCGTCGGCTCGGCGTCAAAGACGTCACTAGTCGGGGTGTTGACGTTCCTGACCGTGGCCATCGGGACGGCCCAGGTCGTCGCTGCGCTGGGGGTGAGCCCATGAGCGACCGCCACCCGCTGTTCAAGCCGCTGATCTTCGTCGGCGGCATTGTGTTCGGGTTCGGGCTCGGGTTCAGCCACATGGCGCGGCCGGAGGTCGTGTTGAACTTCCTCCAGTTCGACGACCTCGGCCTCCCGTTCGTGATGTTCGGGGCCGCCATCGTCTCCGGGGTCGCGTTCGCGCTGCTGCCACGGATTCGGGACGCCGCACCCCTCACGGGTGATCCCTACGAGCGGCGCCTGAAACCGTTCGACCGGAACGTTCTGGTCGGCGGCGCCGTATTCGGCGTCGGTTGGGGGCTCTCCGGCATCTGCCCGGGCGCGGCGTACGCGAGCCTCGGAACCGGCAACGTCGCGATCCTCTGGGCGCTCGCCGGGATGTTCCTCGGCGCGTACGCTCAGGGCTACTGGCGTAGCCGCAGCCAGGGACGTGACACCGCCGTAACGGGCGCAGACTAACTCACTTCTATGGACCCCGCTCTCATCGCCCTCTTCGTCGGTGCAGCGCTGGCCAGCCTGTTCATGGCGTGGGTCATCGGCGCTGGCTCAAGCGGCGCCACCCCGTTTGCCCCTGCTGTCGGCGCGAACGCCATCGGGACGATGCGGTCTGCGTTCCTCGTCGGCATGTTCGGGTTCGCCGGCGCCGTCACGCAGGGAGGGAACGTCTCGGAGGCCATCGGGAGCGGGCTCGTCGACGGCATCAGCCTGCCGATCGCCGGCGTCATCCTCGTGCTCGTATTGGGCGCGGGGCTGATGGCGGTCGGTATTACGACCGGCTATCCGATCGCGACGGCGTTCACCGTGACCGGCGCCGTCATCGGTGTCGGCCTCGCCCTCGGTGGCACGCCGGTCTGGCCGAAGTACCGCCAGATCGCCGCCGTCTGGATGTTGACGCCGTTCGTCGGTGGTGGTATCGCGTTCACAATCGCAAGCCTCCTCCCGCGTCCCGATGTCCCCGAGCAGTACAGCATTCCGGTCCTCGCCGGACTTGTCGGAGCCGTCCTCATGAACGTCCAGTTCAGCTTCCTGGGTGAGAGAGGAACGTCAGGAACACTCCGCGGTTTCGGACAGCAGGTGCTCGCAGTCGACGGGCTCGCCTCGGCAGTCAGTATTACCGGCTTCGCTGCGCTAGCGGTCGCGGCTGTCGTCTGGTGGGACGTCGGTCGCGACGAACGCGGCGGCCTGCGTCGGGTGCTGCTGGCGCTTGGGTCACTCGTGGCGTTCTCCGCGGGCGGGAGCCAGGTCGGGCTCGCCGTCGGGCCGTTACTGCCGCTGCTCGACGAGGTCGGGATGGTTTCGACGTTCGCCGTGCTCGTCGGCGGTGGCCTCGGAATGCTCGTCGGCTCGTGGGCGGGAGCGCCCCGGATGATTAAGTCGCTCGCCCAGGACTACTCGTCGCTGGGGCCACGGCGCTCCATCTCGGCGCTGGTGCCGTCGTTCCTGATCGCACAGCTGGCAGTCCTGCTCGGTGTCCCCGTCTCGTTCAACGAGATCGTCGTGAGCGCCATCATCGGGAGTGGCGCCGCCGTCGGTGGTCGGGAAGCGGTGGATACCAGAAAGATTCTCCTGACAGTCGGGGCGTGGGCAGGGTCGTTCCTCCTCTCGTTCGTGGTCGCGTACGGCACCGCGTTCCTCCTACTGTAACCCACAAATGAACCAGCTGAACTCAAGCAGCAATGACTACGACGACTGAACTCGAACAAGGAATCCGCGAGCACCTCGGGCAGTTCTCGCTGCACGTCCTGCTCGTCTTCGCGACTGGACTGACCATTGGTTCTGAACGGACCGTTGTTCCCGTGCTGGGGGAGGATGTCCTCGACGTCGAATCGTTCCTCGTGATCGGCTCGTTCGTCGTTTCCTTCGGTATCGTGAAGTCGATCCTCAATCTCTACGCCGGCAAGTGGGGTGAGGAGTACGGACGCAAGCCCGTCCTCATCGCCGGGTGGGCGACGGCGCTCCCGCTGCCGGTTATCCTCATCCTCGCCCCCAGCTGGGGCTGGATCACCGTCGGGAACATCCTACTGGGTGTCAACCAGGCGTTGACGTGGAGTATGGCGATTAACGCGAAGATCGACCTCGCGGGTCCGGACCAGCGTGGCCTTGCGGTCGGTCTCGACGAGGCGTTCGGCTACACCGGTGTCGCTGTCGGAGCCTGGATCACGGGTATCATCGCTGGCCAGTGGAGCCTGCGGCCAGAACCGTTCTACTTCCTGGCTGTCGTCGTTGTCTTGGCGTTCCTCATCTCGATCTTCCTGATCAAGGAGACCGTCCAGTACGCCCAAGCCGAGGGGGACGACGATCACCACGACGCGAACCTGCCGTTCGATGAGGTGCTGAAGCGCGCGACCTACGGCGACCGGACGCTGTTCGCCGCGGCGCAGGCCGGTCACATCGAGAACTTCGTCGACACGCTGTTCTGGATCGCCGTCCCACTGTACCTGACGAGTCAAGGGCTGGGCATCGGAGCGGTCGGGGTTGTCGTTGGTGTTCACAGCGCGATGTACTTCCTCCAGATTGCGACCGGCGGGCTGGCGGACCGCATCGGTCGGCGCCCGCCAGTCATCGTGGGGATGTTCCTCGCTGGCGCGGGCGTCCTCGGGATGGTGCTCGTCGATAGCTACATCGCGTGGGCGGTGTTGGCTGGTGTCTCCGGGCTGGGGATGGCGCTGCTGTACCCGAACCTGATGACAGTTCCAAGCGATGCGGCCCATCCGACGTGGCGCTCGGCGGGCATGGGTGTCTACCGGATGTGGCGCGACTCCGGGTACGCTGTCGGCGCGGTCCTGATTGGACTCTCGATGGAGTTCGTGAATGTGGCGGCCGCGTTCTACGTGACTGCCGGCCTGATGTTCGCGTCAGGTGTAGTGGTGTATGTTTGGATGGAGGAGACTCATCCCGAATTCGGTACGCACGAGCCGCCTGCTCCTGCGAGAGTCGGAGTGGGGAAAGACGTCACGGAAGACTGAGGACTTCGTGACGGCCCCGTCTCGTGGGCTCCACAAGCAATCTGAGAACTGTCTTGAGCTATCGGCGCTCTGCGATATCGGGGCCCTGGTGGTGACTCTCTCAGACTGCCCGGGGCGGCGGAACGAGGAAGACGTTCCCCGTCGCCTGTGCGACGATCTCCTCTGAAACGCTGCCCAACAGGAGTCGCCGGATACGGCTTCGTCCCTTCGACCCGACGAGGATCGTCGACGGCGTTACTTCTGCCTCGACGGCGAGGATTTCGTCGGCAGGATCGCCGTGCCGGATCTCGATTCGTGTTTCGATGTCCCAGTTTTCCAGCGTACTCGCGCACTCGGTCAGTTGCTCCCGTGGGCTGGCATCGGCGTCGACACCTTCGTCTTTCGGCGACCGCACGTGAACGAGCGTGGCTTCCTCGGTCGCATGACGGAGGTACGAGAAGGCGTCGAACGCCCGATCGGCGTGTTCGGAGAAGTCCGTCGCGAAGAGCATCCGCTGGAAGAGGTGTTCTCGGAGAACCTCGGGGTCGTCGGTCGCTCGCTCGATGCGGTTGACCAGTAACGGAACGACAGTCGTCCGTGCAAGGTTGCGGGCGGTTGAGCCGATGATACGATTCTCGAGCGGGCTCTGTCCCCGAGAGCCGACGACCGCGAGGTCGGCGTGGACGGTTTCGGCGATACCGTTGATACGTCGATAGGGGGTCCCACGGACGATGTGGGCCTCGACGTCGAACCCGGCGGACTTGATCACCGTCCGATACTGGTCGAGCGCCTGTTGGCGTCGTTCCTCGAAATTCACCCCGGGCATGCCGGAGTGGACGTTCGCCGGGACGACTGTCACGAGATGGATCGTCTCGACGCCGATACGGCCCAGGCACTCGAGACAGGTTTCGTTCTCTATGGCGGCCTCGCTTGCAGCCGACAGGTCGGTCGCGCACAGGGCCCTCATACCGGGTATTAGTCGCGTGCCGACAACATGGTTTTGCTCGACAGGTGAGCGCTGTCCGTGGTGGTGGTCTGAATTGCACCGGCTGATCTCCAGAGCTGCCTTGGCGTATATGTTCTCTCTAAGTTATCGGAACTCCCCTCGTGGTTACCCGAATATAGTATTGTGCGATGTACCCAAAATCGTTTTGTACTCTAGTCGGCTACGTAGACTTGTGCAGAAAAGTATGAAATGGACAAATCCAAGGGCCATAGAAGAGGTGGCGTACAATGATCGGTATTGAATCGTTGGGCGGATGGGGACAGGCAGCGACCATTATCGGAATCGTGCTACTGGAGGCAGTCGTGCTCTACGTCGGGTATGGAGCACTTGAGAAGCTCGTCGGAACGAAGATCATTGCCGCAATTCGAGGTGACCAGTGATGGAGATCTTCGGTATCGCTGCATCACTACTCGTGATGTTCACCGGGTTTGGGCTACTCATCGGCCTCTTGTTCGGGTTTTTCGGTATGGGTGGTTCGTTCCTCGTCACGCCAGCGCTGCTCGTGATGGGATACAAAACCGACGTAGCCGTCGCGTCCGGGCTCGCCTTCGTGTTCGGAACGTCGGTTATCGCGACGCTGAAACATCGAGATCTCGGTCAGGTCGACTACAAGCTCGGGGTACTGATGATCGCCGGCACCACAGCAGGCATCGAAGTCGGCAAGCAGGGTCTCCATCTACTGCAGGATCTCGGCCTGGCAGATACCGTAGTTAGCGCTGCCTACGTCGGCCTACTCGGTGGTATCGGCCTGTTCGTTACGCGCCAAGCACTCAAAGACGATGGCGGCGGCATCAGCCACGACGCCGACGTTGACGGTGAACTAGACGCGGAAGATATCCCTGACATCGCGAAAAAGATCCAGTCGTACGAGGTTCAGCCGATGATGACGCTTCGCGGCGGTGTGACGGTCTCGCTGTGGATGATCCTTGCGGTCGCGTTCGCCACGGGGCTGTTGTCCGGCTTCCTCGGTGTAGGTGGCGGCTTCATCCGGATGCCTGCCCTGTTCTACCTCGTGGGTGTACCCGTACCCGTCGCAGTTGGAACCGACCTGTTCGAAATCGTCTTCTCCGGCGGAATCGGGAGTTTCCTCTACGCACTCGACGGGGCAGTCGATCTCGCGATCGTTGCACCGTTGCTTGCGGGAAGCGCCCTCGGGGCCCGGATCGGCGCTGCGGCGACGAGTATCGTCGACGAGGATGAAATCAAGGTGTACTTCGGCGTGATGCTTCTGCTGGGAGCAATTGCCGTCGCCGTGCGCAAAATCGGCGGTGTCATCGAGATGCCCATTCTTGACACAGTCGCACTGGTCATCATCCTCGGTGCAGCACTCCTCGTCAGTAGTGCGGTCGTCTACAGTTCCATCCAGGAGCTTCGGACGACGTCTGCCGACACTGATTCCATTACCGCTAACTGACGAGCTGTCCTGCTGTTTCTGTCATATACCTCAAATTTTGTCCGACCGATTTTTTGTTCTCCCCTTCTGTTTTGACTACGGGTTCGCGCAGGATTGTGGAATCCATACACAAGTCTTTTAACACCCTAGTGCGTAGAATTACGCGATAACAATGCCAGATTCGATGTCTGAGCAGCTCCGTCGGGACATGGAGTGCGAGGGGCTACTTGAGTGCTTCCATGGTCTCAAAGAGCTCGATAAGGAGTGCTTCCGGGCGCTTGTCGACGCCAAGGAACCGTTGACTGTCGACGAGATCGCCAGTGCTGTCGACCGTGAACGGTCCACTGCATATCGGGCCATCCAGCGGCTCCTCCAGACGGGCTTCATCGAAAAGGATCAGGTCAACTACGATCAGGGCGGGTACTACCACGTCTACTCGCCGACGGATCCGTCGCAGATCGCAGACGATATGCAGCGGATGCTCAACGACTGGTACGCGAAGATGGGCCAGCTCATTCAGGAGTTCGAGAACAAGTACGAACAGTCCGATACTTCGGCTCCCGCTGCCGAAAGCTAACTCTTCTCTCTGTATCAGATCTCACCGTTTCGACGGTGAACTGATGATTTCCTGTGACACAGTGACACCTGAGTTTCCATGTTACGAACTGTATTGGATAGTATTGTATATATTGCCCAAATCCTTAATTAGCACCGGTGCTTACGTACTCGTGATGGCAACCGATACTGCATCCGACGCTGGCACCGCTACGAGTGAACCGCTCCAGGTCAACGGCCAGTCCCAGCTTGACGATGTCGTCGCTGAGCATGATGTCGTCCTCACGGACTTCTACGCTGACTGGTGTGGCCCGTGCCAGATGCTCGAACCGGTCGTGGAGACGCTGGCCGCGGAGACCGGCGCGACCGTCGCCAAGGTCGATGTCGACGCTAACCAGCGACTCGCTCAGTCCTACGGCGTCCGGGGCGTTCCGACGCTCGTCCTGTTTGCCGACGGCGAGCAGGTCGAGGAGGTCGTCGGGGTGCAGGGCGAAGAGCAACTGCGCTCTCTGATCGAGAGGTACACCGAGTAAATGACTGAAGAGACACGAGACCTCGTCATCGCAGGTTCGGGCGTATCTGGTCTCTCAGCAGCCGTTTACGCGGCTCGGGCCGATCTCGACCCCCTCGTGCTCGAGGGTGACGAGCCTGGCGGCCAGTTGACGCTGACGACCGACGTCGAGAACTATCTCGGGTTCCCAGACGGCGTCGGCGGGATGGAGCTGATCCAGCGCGGGAAAGAGCAGGCCGAACAGTTCGGCGCCGAGTTCCAGCACGGCAGCATCGAGTCTGCCGACCTGAAGGGAGAGCCGCTGGAGCTGTCGCTCTCGACTGGTGAGACGATCCGAACCCGTGCCCTGATCGTCGCGACTGGTGCCAGCGCCCGCTGGGTCGGCGCCGATGGCGAGGACGAACTGATGGGCTACGGGCTCTCGACGTGTGCGACCTGCGACGGCGCATTCCACCGCGGTGACGACGTACTCGTCGTCGGCGGCGGCGACAGCGCGATGGAAGAGGCCCTCTTCCTCGCGAAGTTCGCCGACTCCGTGACGGTCGTCCACCGCCGCGACGATCTCCGTGCGTCGGAGATCATGGCCGACCGCGTCCGCGACCACGACGATGTCGAGTTCGCCTGGAATACGGAACTCCTGGCGATCGACGGGTCACAGGAGAACGGCGTTACTAGCGCGACGCTCATCTCCCACCCGGACGGCTACCCTGCCGAGAAGTACGAAGCCGGTGAAGACGTCGAGGTCGAGGAGGTCGACATCGGTGGCGTGTTCTACGCCATCGGCCACGAGCCCAACACCGACTTCCTCCGGGACCCGCCCGTTGACCTTGACGACAACGGGTACGTGAAAACCTCCACCGCTGGAGACGCGTGGGCGACGACGGCGACGGCTGCCGACGGCGTCTTTGCGGCCGGTGACGTGATAGACCGCGAGTACCAGCAGGCTGTCACCGCCGCTGGTATGGGAAGCATGGCCGCCCTTGACGCGGAGGAGTGGCTCGAATCAGCGGAAGCGGCGTCGACCGACAGCACTGGAGCGATCCCGACGGAGGCTGACGACTGATGGGATCGGCAGAGAGACGCGACATCAATACGACGGACCCGGCTACCGTCGAGGATCAGGCGGATCGAGTCCTCGTCTCGTTCCGATCGCCGGAGACCGACCCCGATGAGACTGACGACTGGTGGGTCGCCGACAGCGACGTGGCTCCAGAAGAACATGACGGAATACACCTATCGGCGGTACCTCCGGTGGGCTCATGCCGGGTCTGTCGCGGTCGGCGACGAGTGGGAGGAGTTCGTCAACTGCGGCTGTGCCAGCCCTGAAGACGTGATCCGCCGCGTCGAGGCCGTCGACGGCGGAACGGCGATCGGGTCGGAGACGACTATCGAAGTGATCCCCCGGAAGGCAGTCGTCGAAGGCGATGTCGAGTAGGTGAGCAACGACACCCCTTAGTCGTCTACTTCGCTGACCTCAGTAACGTCGGTCCTCTAAATCTCGTCTGCTTCACAGGAAGAGCGCCGGAATCGTATTCCGGAAGATATTGAGTGAGATGACGAACAGCAACGCGACGACGAACCAGTTAAACTTCTCCTCGTCAACTTCGAGACGGCGGAGGTACGTCCCGAGTAGAAGGCCGACGATGGTGACGACCGCGATCACCGATCCGAGCCACAGCCGATAGGTCGTCAGCAAGTCTGTGAACAGCGCCATCTGGATGATTCGGATTGTGAAAATGGCACCGAGGACCATCGAAAGGCCGCCGATGTACCGCTCGGTGTCCCGCTCAAACGTATGGAAGTACGCCGGAAGCAGCGGGCCGAGGTTCGCGACAGCCAGGAGGAATCCCTCAAGGAACCCCGCGACGCTAAGCCCGAGCGGATTGTGCGTCTCTTCGACGGTAACGAAGTCCTGGACTACCTGGAAGACGACGTACCCGAAGATCACGAGGCCGATGAGAAACGGAACGATCGGACCCGTGCTAAATTCAGCGAGGAACGCGACTCCGATTACCGAGCCCACGATAGCTAGAAGGACGAGAACCCATTCCTCGCGGATGAAGGATAGACCGGTGTTGGTCTCTCCGATCTGGAACATATTGATCATCCACGGTGGAATAGCCAAGACGACGACTGCGAAAGTCGGATCGATCACGGAGGCGAAGATGGGCGTCGTGATGAGTGCGTAGCCAAAGCCCACCATCCCCTTGACGACGCCAGCGATTACTGCAACGAGGATGAACGCCGCCAACAGGCCGAGCGAAATATCGGCTTGCAGCCCCTTGCTGAGATTATCGAATCCGGGGAAGAAGACGATAGATCCTCCCACGACAGCAAGCGTCGCAAAGACCATCATCACCTCGCGGTACTGGAACTCGAGGAAGTTCGAGACAAACTGTTCGACATCTATCCGTGACTCTGGAGCACTCATAGGAACCACCGTTCAGGCGAATCCAAGTTCAGCACTTACGCAAGAGAAACATCGCGACACGTATCCCTGTCCCCGTCACGGCGATATCCACGGCTATTTGGGTTCCGTCAAATCGGCAATAATATCGAAATTGTCCAATTTGACCGCTCAATGCCCTGTTCAGTTCATTCACGGTGGCGTCTTAGATCGGAGCAACATTTGCAGGTGAAAACGAGTTCTGGACGTTTTCGTGACTGGTCCAACCCGGATAGCACCGCTGCTATTACGTGCTGGAGCGCAGAGCAAATATCGGTAAGAGATGGGTCAGTACTTACAGTTCATTGAGAATCCGTTCGAACCGGGCAGAAGCATCTTCAGAGATTTCAGCTAGGTCAGAATTTCCAGTTATACCGACGAGCTCCGAGGGATCTACCGCGCTTACCGTGACCGAGCCATCGTCGGTCTCGTAGACGATGACGTTACAGGGGAGGACAGCCCCCAGCTCTATTTCATCTTCGAGTCCCTGATAAGCAAGCAAGAGATCGCCCGGGACCGAGCAGCGAACATAGTCTCGAAGGATATCGACGACCGATACGACGATGCACTTCTCGACGCCGCGGGTATCCTCGAGTCCGCTCCCGAGGGGTACTCATATACGTTTCAGGATATTGACCGCGCTATCGAGTACGGGTTCGAGGTGAGGGACATCTTCGAAGAGGACTTTTACGCCGAGGAGACGATGGTCGTGTACAGCGGGCAAGGTGTCCATGTCTATCTCCTCGATACGGACCAAGCACACCGATACGACGAACAGAGCCGTGAGGTGTTGAACGACCTCCTCCTCGAGACGTGCGACATCCCGATCGACCCCGTCGTGACGGCTGACCGCCGACGTGTCGCCCGCCTGCCCTACTCGCTCCACGCCGACGTCTGCAGCATCGTACAGCCCATTGAGAGCCCTGATTTCGATGTCCGTTCAGCGACGCCCGAGGTGATCGACGGGTGAGTCCAAGTACCCCCACCGACGATCAGGATATGGCGTATCGGGTTGCGGCACTGCCGTTGGAGTACGGTGAGACCCGTATCAACCAGCTGTTTACACGTGGATACAATCGATACGTCGTCGATGGCGAGGACCAGCCCGACGAGCTCGTGAACGATGTCGAACGGTTCGGCACCGCGGCGTTCAAAGAGGAGATTCGTGCTGACGCTGCGGAGGAGCCGTTCGTCGACAAGCCGGGGACACTCGCCGTGCTCGCGACGTTGAGCGCGATCTGTGTCAAAGCGCACCCTAAGTTCGAGCACGCGTCGCCACGGAACATCCAGGTGCTCTACGACATCCGAGAGCTGTACGTCAACAATCTTGCCTCCCTCATCCGCGCCCACGGCGACGGCTCGCTCCAGCAGGACATCGCCGACGTGCTGTACAGCAAGGAACCCGGGGAGGATGGCCCATACCCGGGTCGGATCTGTACTGGTATCATAGAGATGCCGGAGTTCGGGGATGGCCTCTACCTCGAGATCCCGATGGCGGCGGCGTCACGCAAATGTCTCGTTCGAGAGGATGACGCGTCGACGGGGAGTGACGATAGCGGGGAGCTACTGACGCGAGTGAAGGATAACAAGCTGTGCCTCCCGGTCAGTGATTTTGACAGCAAGTATCGGGACTATGCTGAACGGGCATTCAAGAAGCTCCTGCGGGCGCAAGAAGACGGGCTCTCCGACGACCAGCTGACGTGGCTGACTACGAACGAATCGGCGATTACGGAGCGGATCGACCGCTTCCTCGAGACTGGTCATCACGAGCGTATCTGGCGGAATTGGGACCGTGGAGACCGGACGATCCGCGTCCTCCGACGGGCCCTGAGTGATGCTCCCGACAGCGTCGCCCAGAAGGGAGAGTTCCACACGGCGAAAGAGCTCTATCGTGCGGTCGAGGCGTACGACGCCGAGGACGACTGGGAATCCCCTATGACGGACTGGATCTCGAGTCCGAGCAGTCTGGCGAAGACGTTGGCCGACCACGAGTCCCACTCGGCAGTCACGATTGACCGCGACGGGCGCGTCAATACGTACCGAATCGGGCAAGCCGGGACCGGCGCCGAACAAATCGAGGTGCAGGAGATTGAGGACCTCTTCGAGCTCCCCTGTATGGCGAATCTGGAGGAGCGACTGCACGAGAAGAAGCCCGTCCGGAAGGACCTCTACAACTTCGCACGGATGGTGATGTGGCTCCCGCAGTACCAGGACAGTAGCCTCGACGAGATCGTCGCGGACCTCAAGGATGTCTTCTCTCGGTGGCCGTGGTACGACGAGCAGGAGACCGAGTATCAGGTTCGCTACGAGTTCTCGAACACCATCGACGGCGACACGCCGTTGCCGATGAACTGCGATAACGATGATCTACAGCGCTACTGCATCGGCCAAGACCAGTGTCCCTACTCGATGGGGTAGTCTCCCGTTTCCAGACGAGATGTACGAGCAGGTTGAGGAGGAATCCGCGGGTCCCGCTGAGCAATTCTGAATCACAGACTCCTCTGAATCTGTGGGGCCCTTAGAGAGTGATTGGTTTGGCGACTTTGCTGATAAGAGAGAGGATCGACCGTTGCGTTGGATCGCAAAGTACAGGGTAGCGACCTACCGCCTTCGACGGAGTTCGTTCGTGTATACGAGGAACGTGAATAGTGCTCCTACGACAACTATCGGGAATAACTCAAAGACAGCGGCAACTATGGACACCTGAACACCTAACATCATGAGCATAACGTCATTTTGTCGGTCTGCAGTTTCCTCCATAATCTACGACAACTTCCCTCGCCGAGGTAACGCTTTGGTAAGTTCGCACACCTAATTAACGGTCAATTCTTCATCGAAGGTGCGAAACAAACATCGGCAGCTTTCTGCATTTACCCCTATATTCAGCAAACCGGTTGTGTGAGTTGGGAGGGTTTCAGCAGAGCCACTCTCCTCAGAATGTCGAAAATTATACTGCAGACTAGAATCCGGCTCTTCTGAACTCCCGTCGAGCAATTTCCAGCGTCTAACACGGCCGGAATCGAGGGAATAGGGAGTATTTCACGATTCGAGGTGCCGAGCCAAAGAACCTCGAGAGAGACATACCAGGTGAAGCAGCGGTTCCCGGGTATCAATGTACATCCGAAATCACCTTCGTTACCCCGCCGTCAAGCAATTTTTGAGGTTAAATTATCATCCCGGAACTCGTCGAGATACTTTCTACCCACTCAAATTGGCCCGACGCGGCTCTTCTGCAATTTGAGTCCGTTATTCCGCCTTGCATATCGCGGATTTCGTCCAAAGAAAGAGGCAATATGCAGTGTGCGAAGGCCGCCGCCTCTCTCAGGCCGAGGAGCCGTCATCGGGATCTTGGATTCAGAAACCCATCAGATTTAGATCATAGTTGATCGGGTGTGTTCGGGTGTAGTCTGTTGCCCCCGCGAGGGGGTGGCGGGGCGCATCACGTGCCCCCGATAAACAATGGGTTCGGAACGACGCAGCGAGATACGATCAGCGCATCAGGCAGGAACTACCCCCGACAGTGAGGCGCCGTGGGCAGACCTCGAAGTGACGGTTCCGACCGACCAGGATCACGCGTCGGTCTTCGCCCTCGTAGAGTGTGCCCTCGTTGAGCTTACGCACGAGGCCGTGGGCGCCGTCTTCGTCGCCCGGCAGGTCTGGCGGTCGACGCGGACGCAGTACGTCGCCGGCGACGACGTCGGCGAGCAGTTCAAGAAACGGCGCTTCGACGACCGGCTGGGCTGGCATGAGACTACCGTCTCCCGACGGATCGTTCGCGACGAGCTCATCGCCCAACTCGCACGGTCGCCCTCGACGACGGCGGAACGATCAGGTGAGGGAGCAGCCAGCGAGCCAGACACCTTCGTCGTGAAGCCAGTTCGAGAGCTCCGAACGCCGTAGCGGCTAGACTTAACCAACATTCTCGGCCGAAACCGGCACCGTGTTGGTTAACGTTGAGGCTGGGTTCACTCCCTCGTCCCCGATCGCCGCCCTGATACTCGAGTGAGTGAATCCTGGCGACCCGTCGACTCGAATGGCCGTCACGACGGGTTTTATCAGGTCGCTGTTCGTCGAGAGCGAGTATGGTCCTCGTTGAGGAGGTTACCAAACTGAGCGAGCGCCGTACTCAAACTTCGTCCGAGGCGTTTCCGGGCGAGTCGCTGGCGTCGATTCGGGCGGCCGTCGAAGCCGTCCCGATTAGCGTCTTCGACGGCTCGACGAAGCACACGGAGATCGGGGGTTCGATGCCGCAATCGCTGACGGGCTCTCGCAGTACGAGTACGAAGGGGATGCCGCCGGCGGCTACAATCCGAACTGCAAGCTCTGGTCGCACCAGGGGTTTAATTACAGCGTCGACCTTTACGACGCCGACAACCGCATCGCTATCGAGGTCGAGAAGAGCGAGCGAAAGAACGTTAGCGATGACCTCCTCAAGTTCCAGAAGGGGCACCGTACCCAGAAGGACGGCTGGCCGAAGATCGAGTTCGGCTGTCTGGTGGTGCCAGTTAACTACCTCGGCCGGCATAACCTGTACCAGCACAGTCTGACAAAACTCGATTTCATGAAGGGCGTCCTGTTCATCGACGACGTCGCCGTCATCGGCTATCGCGACCCCCGACCGGACTGATCTACGCCACGGCTTGTTTGTCGGCGCTAGGAGCCGTGCAGCGCCCGACAGCGTGCGCGGTGTGACTCACTATGCCCGGTCCCGATCCGCATGATGACACGAGTAGCGACTACGAACAGTTCGAGATAGCACAACTCGCCTAGGACCGCGACGTCGCCGGGGTTGAGACGGCGGACGTCGACGATGCGACGGCCCAACGGCTGGTCAGCGACCTCGTCGACGACGAACCGTTCCGAACCGCCACCCATGACCTTGCGTTGCGCAACGTCGACGACGGACGAATCGGGGCGACCGCTGGCCATTTCCTCGACGAACTGAACGCGCAGCACGACACTATGGCCACCGACGATCGGTGACTGGTTACCTACGCTGTCGGCGACGAGACTTGATTTCGACGGTTGAGAAACGATTAACGGGCGGCATGAGAAAGTCGGGTACGTGACTGACGATCTCGCGTATCCCTCTGTCGAACTTATTCTAGATCTCCACGAACAGGTCGTGGTAGAAGGCGACACCACGGAGCCAGGCGTTCGGTCAGAGGATGCGATTTCCTCCGCATTGGAGTATATCTCGGAAGGATTCTTCGGCGAGGTGCCTGAGACAATCCACGAAAAAGCGGCCCATCTAATGCGCTTACTCGTGGCAGAGCATCCGTTCGTCGACGGGAACAAGCGAACTGCACTTCGAACGGTGGTCGTTTTCTATATGATGAACGGGTTCACGTTCGACTACGGTGATGAAATTCGGGCCCTCTTGCACCGCTTTGCAACCGACGAAGCTGCAGTCGACGCAGATACTGTAGTCATCTACTTCCGGGCATGTGCTCGTCGCAACTGATAAAGGGGTACACAGAGTATGCTCAACGGAACAATGGCCTCCAGTACCGATTCCTCGACGGCGGTCGACGACGAGGTCCGCCAGCTCTACGAGCGGTATCAAGCGGCCGAGAGCGACGCCGAACGTCGCGAGATCGCCCTCGAGATGGGGAAGCTCGACGGACATCGCCACGCGGAGATCTACGAAGCACTTGAAGACGAGTAAGCGAGCTTCTTTGATCCCAACGACGGAGTCCGCTATGTCTGATCGGATCATCGATATCTGAGAGCTATCGATAGTTAACTCTCTTTGCTCAAGGTACTTGCAGGGTCGAGGGACGACCGAAGCGACCTCGCCCTTTCTGAGTCCGCCAAGATTGTTGATTGGACATCGAGCGACATGGCCGGCTGGACAGGTGTGTACGTACCGCCCCGCTCGCCGCTGCCGCTATCTGCGTTACTCGCGACCGACCATTCCGGGTGGGCTTCCGCTCCGGTGGGTGCGGGTCCCGCCGGGCTAAAGTGCATGTGCCCTCGACGCCAGCGCTTCACCCGTTCGGGTCCTGCGGACCTCGGCGAAGCCGACCGCGACGGACGTGGTTGCGTCGCGGCGAATGGGGAATGCACTGACCGCTCGCTCCGGGCGGGTCGGCGCGCGGTGCTGGTTGGGGTCGCCGCACTCGGGCGCGCTCTCCATCGCGTTCCGGAATCAGGTGGTCTCACAGCTGGAGTGCAACGGTACAGCGGCGTGCTAGCACCTCATCAGCGAGAGATCGACGCCGCGGTGGCGACTCTCACCGACGACGTCGTTGACATCTTCGGCCCCGACCGCGTGAACGACCACGAACTTACGCGGTTCGCCGTCCTCGAAGATAGTCGGGGGCGTTACCCGCCGGGGGACGAATAGTTCACTGACCTACCGAGCCACCCGAGCTTGCAACTACGTTCCGCTCCGGTCAAGAAGGTCTACGTCGCGATAGACGTGCCCACAGTCGTTGCAATACACCATCGGGCCGCCCGGTCGACGAGGTCGGCGTGGTCTTCCGGACACAGTCGCCGATCTAACGCGGTTTCGTTATCGCCGTGCGGTCACTTCTCGGCATTCTCGATCCTCCGGCAGTAGTCGGCGGCCGCTTCGGCGGCAGTCGGTCCCGTGCCTTCGACATCGACGCCACCCTGTGTGACGACCCACTCGTCGTCGCGCTCTTCGAGCAGCAGCGTCGTCATATGCCGTCGCGTGTGGCTCGCAGATCCGGTTTCAGCCAGTGTCGAACTCATACCCGACTGGAGGCGGGCTCGTGTATTAGACGCCAGCCACAGCCGGACTGGAAGTAGATTCACTTTCACTCTCCACGGTTGTCCATCTAGAGAGTACCCCCTGAATCCAGACATCTCTTCTTCTGAAGAGAATCTAGGGGCGTCTAGACGTCTGCTCACCCCCACAAATCTCGATATCCGACGGATTTTCCTGTCTGGCGCCCGTATCAGAATCTAGTCCAATGTACGATCTGACCGGGTTCCAGCGCGATCTGCTGTACGCCATTGCGGGGAACGAAGAGCCCCATGGCCTCGCCATCAAAGAAGAGCTCGAAAACTACTACGAGAAGGAGATCCATCACGGACGGCTGTATCCGAACCTCGATACGCTCGTCGACAAGGGCCTCGTCGAGAAAGGCGAACGCGACCGACGGACCAACTTCTACAGTCTGACCCGACGTGGTCGGCGGGAGATCGAAGCCCGTCGCGACTGGGAAGCACAGTACGTCGACGTAGACGGGCAGCCCGCATAGCGGCGTCAAACCAGTGTCGAACGCATAGTCCCCGGTGGGTATCAGGTATTCGACGATACCCACACTCGAATCGGAAGGAGCGTCACTTCTCTGCCCACAGTTTCATCGGCTCCTCGATAGAAACTGGATCTCCGTGTGCTGATCCCCCACAAAGCCCTTATTCGTCTCAAGAGACTTTTCCCTCCATGGAATCCTCCGGCTCGAATCCGGACCCTACACGTGACGAGATACGGAGTCTTTTCTCGCGGTTCGATGATCCATGCATGCCGGTTTCCGTTGCGGACGTTGCCGCACAGATTGACCGTCCGAAAGGAGAAACTCAGCAGGCCCTGGACGCACTTGCTGACCGGGGCGAGGTACAGACAACTCAGCTCGCCGATGGGACGCAGGTCTGGTGGCGGCCTGCGGATCGGGTCGATGCTACGGCAGGGCGGTCGGAGCTTCAGGAGTTTGGTGCCTTCGTGAGCGCTGTCGAGGACTATGCGATCTTCATGCTCGATCCGGACGGGACGGTCGCGAGCTGGAACGAGGGGGCAGCACGGATCAAAGGCTACGCAGAAGACGAGATCGCCGGCGAGCATTTCTCCACGTTCTATACCGAATCAGCCAGAGACGATGGAGTCCCCGAGGAGAATCTCGACGCTGCGAGAGAACAGGGCCACGTCGAGGACGAAGGCTGGCGGATCCGCGAGGACGGGTCGCGATTCTGGGCGGACGTCGTCATCACGGCGATCCATGACGCGGACGGTACGTTGCAGGGATTCACGAAGGTCACTCGCGAGAAGACTGAACAACGTGAGTACGAACAGCAATTGCGTCGGGAACGTGACCTCGTCGAACAGATTCTCGAGACGGTCCCAGTCAGTATTTACACGGTCGACGCCGACGGACGGTTCGTCCGGGCAAACCAGCGTGCTCTAGAGCGAATTAACTGTACGGAGGCCGAACTCTCTGAACACGATATCGAGTCGTGGGACATCTACGACGAAGCCGGCAATCCGATCCCGATGGATGAATGGCCGTGGAAGACGGCTGCCGAGACCGGCGATCCCATCCGTGATTTCCAGTGCCAATCCGACCTGCCGGCGATCGGTCGCCGATGGCTTTCGATCAACGTCGCACCGCTCGGAGACGGCCCACACGACGACGACCGGTTCGTCGTGTCGGTTGAGGATATCACCGACGAGAAGGAACGCGAGCAGCAGCTTCGCCGCGAGTCCGAGCAGACCAAGAAGCTCCTGCAGACGGCGCCAGTGGGGATCGCGGTGCAGAACGCGGATGCGATCCGACGAGATGAACAGCACTATCGAACAGTGGATCGACGACCTCGTCGCCGGCGTCGATGACGCGCAGGCCAGCAAAGAGTTCCAGGAGTGGCTCGACGTCCAGAGTCGCTTCCACGACTACTCCTACCGGAACACGCTCCTCATCAAACGGCAGTGTCCCGAGGCGAGCCGGGTGGCGGGCTACCGGACGTGGCAGGAGGAGTTCGACCGGCACGTCGAAGAGGGGGAGTCCGCCATCTGGATCTGGGCGCCAATCATCACCACGCAGTGCCCAGAGTGCGAGAATTCGCCGCGCTACCACGAGGACAGCGACTGTGAGTACGACGAGACGCCACTCGAGGAGTGGTCGGAGGGACTGGTCGGGTTCAAGCCCGCGCCGGTGTTCGACATCTCCCAGACCGAAGGCGAGCCGCTTCCCGACCTGGACACGGAAGCGACCGGCGACGCCGGCGACCTCGTCGAACAGTTGACTGCCGCCGCTGACGACCTCGGCGTGACGGTGCGAATCGTTCCAGCCGAGGAGTGGACGCACGGTGAGGCGAAGGGCATCTGCGAGCAGCTGAGTCTCGTCGACGTTCAGCCGCTCGTCGAGGTACGTGATCGGGAGAACGAGGCCGACCTCGCGCGGACGTTGGTCCACGAGTACGCCCACGCCCTCCTCCACTTCGACGTTGACGACGACACCGAGCGGTCGAAACGCGAAGTCGAGGCTGAAGCCGTCGCATACGTCGTCGGGCGCTACTGTGGGTTGGACACCAGCAGGTCGGCGTTCTACCTCGCTGCGTGGGAGTCGGACGATCCCGAGGTCGTTCGCGAGCGCCTCGGCCGGATTAGTCTGACGGCAGAAGAACTCATCGACGTTCTCGAGAGCGAATCCTCATTCCACCCCAATTAACCAACAAGGTGATGGGTACCTTCCGCTCTGTTGGTTAAGTCTTTCTGCGCCCGCCGAGGGGCGGAGGCGCGTTCTGACCTCCGTCGAATAATGACTGATCCCGATCTCACGACGGTCCTCGAGGAAGCAGAGCACGTTGCCGAGCAGCACGACCAGGTCGCTCGTACGACAGACAACCAAGCCCACGAGTACCTCCGATACGCCGTTCTTCGGGTGCTCGAAGGCGAGGCGGACCACCTCCCGCCAGACAGGATGCCGGTCGACGGCGTGACGGTCGGCTACGGGAGCGATAAGGCGATGTGCGACAGTTGGGGCTCCAGCGAAGACTGGTGGGAGAGCGTCCCGCCGCAGGAGGCGTGTACCCGCTTCCGAATGTTCTTCCCGGACGACCACCAGACGGTTCCCCCGCGACATCGTCGACGTGATGGCCGCACTCGGAGCCTGGCGCATCTGGAGTGGTGCGCAGCCGCGTGCGGCTCCTACGACCATCGCGAGCGCCGTGCGGTCCACTACCTGTGGCCGGTAGGCCATCCGGTAGAGGAAGTGCTCCACGAGCGGCTCAGTGGCCTGCGGAAGCCGTCGCTCCGGACGGGGGCCGAACGAGCGACGTTCGGGACCGGTTGGTCGCCGACGAGAACGCAGAGTCACAGGACGATTTCGAGCCGCACACGAAGCGTGCCGTCGACGAAGCGATAGATGCCTCGCTCCTCTCGAAAGGTGGCCGCTACGAGGTACAGTCCGCGTCCGGCAACAGGTACGAAGTCGACGTCGTCGACGAATCGTGTACCTGTCCCGACTACCAGCAGCGCTCACCCGAAGGAGGCTGCAAACACCTGCGTCGCGTCGATCACGAAATCAAACGGGGCGCGTTCCCCGACCAGATGACCGACTCCCGACAGGTGCAAACTGATCCCGATTAATTAACGACCATCTCGTTACTTTCCGGCGTTGGTTAACGCAGATAGCCAGAGTCCCACTGCCGTCACGGGAGTTCTTCTATCATGTCGGCGAGATCATCCTCGGTCTGCCAGCGATACAGTCGCCCCTCCCGCTTGAATAGCTCGAAGACGCCGTCCTGCATCCAGCCAAAGGGGTGCTCCTCGCCCTCGTACACCCGCTTGAGGACGTGGCTTTTCGCGAAGAACTCCGTCGTGCCGACGAGGAGGCCCTGCTCGACGAGGAAGTCACTCGGTTCTTTCTCGGCGACGCCAACGAGGTAGGTCACGATATCGGCGATCAGGCAGAACTTCTGGATGCTGTTGTCCCACTCCCCGCGGATGTCGACCATTCGGAAGGCGTAGGCGTCTTGCCGGCGGTTGAGGCGATCGACCACGAGGTTCAGCCGGCGAATCGGCTCCCGGTCGTAGTTCCCGAGCACGAAGTACGAGCGCTCGTTTTCGTACACCGGGGTCAGTTCGCTCAGGGCGTGAAGGATCTCCTCGTTGTCGGCCAGCGAGATTTCTTCGTCGTCGAGTTGGTCCTTCGCACTGGTGAGGACTTCTTCAGGGACGGGCGGCTCCTCGTCGGACATACTCGACTCCTCTCAGTGTTGTGCGATATGATTTATGGAGTAAATCACCAACTCAATCGGCCATGGTTTACTCCAGAGTGGATTACTCAAGGGTAAACTACTTGTCGCCAGGCCGTGTATCGTCTCGTATGAGTACCGACCTGGGGACTGCCGGGGGGATGGAATCCCGCGAACTCGTCCACTTCGTCACTCAGCAGACACGGTTCGCGCTCATCAACAACATCCTCCAGCACCCCGACCAGATGCCCTCGATGTACGAGCTCGAGGAGCTCAACCCCAGCGTGAGCGACGCGACCGTCTACAAGCACGTCCAGAAGCTCATCGACGCCGGCATCGTCAAGGAGGTCGCTCTGGATGACGACCAGCGCCGGCAGGGCTACCCCTGGAAGTTCTACGGCCTCACGGCGGAGGGGCGGGAGTTCCTGAAGGAACACAACCTGATCGCTGCAGAGGAGACCCTCCAGCAGATCTACGACACCATCTCAGACAAGCCCGAAAAGATGGTCAAGTACGAGAACGCAACCCGTCCCGACGACAGCTAACGGCACATCCTATTTGCGAATAGTTTGCTAGACGATATCCGGTTAACCAACAAAGACTATGCCGATACGCACATTGTTGGTTAACACGAGGTGACTGCTGATGTCCTACGAGCCACCGACGCCGCCGGCGGAACTCCCGACAGACCTCGTCAATACGCTCAACGGGTCCTCTTCTGAGCAGCTCCAGCACGTTGCCCGCTATGCCGAGAAGCTGGCAGAGCACAAAGCTCGCGAGGCACGTCTAGAAGAGGACTCAGATGAAAACGAGAGCGAAAAACGCCCCGATGATCTGCCGGACGATGTCCCGGCGAAGGCCACGATCACGATCAAGGAGATCAACGACAACCGCTACTACTACTGGCAGTGGCGAGACGGAGAGCAAGTGAAGTCGAAGTACAAAGGCCCCGCCGGTAGTGACGGGTAGAGACGATAGTATCGGAGCGTACTGACTGGATCGCGATAGTCGATGAGTGAAATCGCTGTCCATGGCGCCAAGGAACGTCAAACTGAAGCGGTTTACTTCTCGATGACGGGGGGTTGTGCGAGGGAGGTGGCAAGATGTCTCTACTCAAAGTGCCGATCTGGACCCCCCTTTATCGAGATGTAAATCTTCAAATTTTGGCCATATATAGGCATACTTTGGCGAATTCGTTTTGGTCGTGACATCACGGTATTCTCGACTCATCGCTCTCATACTTCGAGGCGACCCCCCGTTGTCGTGCTGTAAGCCCTGAACACCCCGTTGTCGAGTTGTAATTGCACCCCCCGTTGTCGTGCTGTAAGCCTCGAACACCCCGTTGTCGAGTTGTAAGCGCCGCGCAGACGGGTAGCAGTCAATCGAAGAAGGAGTTGAGTTTCGTTCGAACGACGCTGCGAAGCATCTCGTGGTCGGATTCGATGTCACCGATGCGCGAGTCGGTCTCGATCGTCTGGACGATGTTCTCGGCGCTCTCTTCGAGCGTGAAGAACATGTGGACACCGCGGCCTCGACCGCGACCGCGTCGCTCCGAAGAGAGAATTCCGTACGTCTCCTGTTCGGTGACGTTGTTCACGTAGGTCTCGCGGCTGTACTGGTCGGCGTCGATCCGATCGGCGACGAACTTGTAGACTTCCCATCCGACGCCGGCCGGGATCCGATTGAGATCCTGCTTGGCGTAGTACTCGACCGCTGCAGTCGCGTAGAGGGAGAGTTTCTTCTGCGTCGCGAGTCCAGAGATGTGCCGCAACGTCCGGTTCTCGTCGTATTTATCCTGCGCCGACCGAACGTCGCGTTCCTCAACCATCTCGGAACCGCGACGTTCGGCGAACTCGCCGGCCCAGCGAAACAGGTCGATCGCCTTCCGGGCGTCACCGTGCGTCTGGGATCCGAACGCCGCGACGAGGGGGATAACGTCGCCCGTAAGTGACCCGTCTTTGAACGCGTCTTTACGATTTTCGAGAATCGCCCGGAGCTGGTTCGCGTCGTAGTCGTCGAAGAAAATGTCGTCCGGGTTGAACGAACTCTCCGCTCGACTGTTCAGGTCCTGCATGAAGTGCGTGTAGTTCGTCAGCGCAGTCACAGACACACTTCCTTCGATGTTCCCGAGCGTCTCCGCGCGGGAGAGTTGGTAGAGCAACGACGAGTATGCAGTATCCTCATACGGCCCTTCGAGGAGGTCGATTTCGTCGAGGATGAAGATGACGGCATCGTAGTGCTCGTTGATGAGCTCGAACAGGCGCTCGAACTTTCGGTCGGTGGAGACGCCGCTTTCCGGAACGCCGACTTCTGCGTTGACGTCTTCGGCGACACACCGGACGAGTCGATAGACCGCTCGATCGAGAGACTTGGGCGCTTCACAATTGAGTGAAACTACACCGAATCTGACACCCTGGGACTGACAGAGATCGACGACCTGCTTGCAGACCGCGTTGATGATGAGCGACTTCCCCGTTCCGGACGGGCCATTGAGCAACATGTTCGGGAGGCCGCCTCCTTCGAGCGCCGGCCGAAGGTTGTCGATGACACGCTCGAGTTGCTGGTCACGACCGACGATTCGGTCCTCGTCGATGATCGTGTCCGGTCGAACGAGATCCTTGTCGACGAAGATTGAGCTCGTAGAAGACTCCTGAAATCGCTCGCGAATCGAGATCGACGTGTTTTCCTGGTCGGTGTCAGCAGTCGAGTCGGAATTAGCTGTAGACTCGCCGGTAACTTCTTCGCTGCTGGATTCAGACGGCACGGTTCCGACCTCCTCGACCGTCTCCTGAGAGCTCCCATCAGTAGTCTCAAACTCCGGCGGATCACCGCCGTTCTCACTGCCCTGGGAGTCGTCGGCCATGCTAGTTATCCTACACGGCCACGTATAAAAAACCACACCCCTAGAGAAATGTAAGACCCCGTTATCACGAGTATCCCGTATTGTCTCCTCGTTTTACGCTTCTATCGAGATCACCGTCATCGATATCTAACAGCAGAACCAGACTGAGTTTCAGCTCAGACTGGCGACCCCCCTTTATCGAGTTGTAACGAAGAAGGCATCTCGAGTGGTCAAATCGTCCGGCTCCCCCCGAGAAGGTTGGTGACTCCGTTTTGAATGGCACCCCCACCCCCCTTTATCGAGTTGTAAGTGTGAAGGCTGCTCCAAAATGGGACGTATTTGAAAAGTAGGGGAGAGCGAAGCACCTCGAAGACCGTTCAAAGGACTACCCGAATGGATCCAGAATCTTCGGAGAGAGGTACCAGCGTTGAGCCATGGAACTAGGCAATTACGATAAAGCCAGATGACCGTTGGGAGAGGTTTTTCGTATCGTACTGGTTCACGGATTCGAACACCCACCCCCCTTTGTCGAGTTGTAAGTTGCTGTGCCGGGATCGGGAAGAAATTGTTAAAATACAATTTTTCGAATGGATCCTACGATAGAAGTGCTGCATCTATTGATTTCAGTGGAATCGTTTCTCCAGAGTGTTGAAATAGTAGAATTAATGACGTCTAGCCATTTAGTCAAAATTGAGTCTAGTGCGGTTACTGTTTCACTCCATTTGTCTTAAAGATTTCCCAATTGTATAAACAGTACTAATATCTAGTGAAACACCATCTAACTCTTGAATACCGCAGGTTCATTGTTTTTGCCCCCCTCAACCGGCTCGATCCCCTCCACCCCTCCTATCCGTTTACAACTCGACAAAGGGGGGAGGGGGTGGAAACTCTCCACAGAGGACTCCTCGATCGGTCCCTCTCGTTCCAGCCATCTCAGTGCTATTCAGTTCCAGTTTCAATTCAAGCGCCGTTAGTATCTATACGAATCCCGCTGAGTTTCGAGAAAAATCCCAGTTCAGTGGGGACTCTCGATGTTGACTAATTCAGATGTGAGTCGACGGTTTCGGCGGTTGATGACGCTTGTGGCGAGTCTCCGAACACCAGTCGGCGATTCGTTCCACCGTCGAAACGTCGACGTCGAGTCTGTCTGCGACGGTCTTCGCGGGACGGCGCTCGTCGACGCGGAACCGGAGTACCCTATCGAGCGTTTCGGTGTCGAGTGAAAACCTGTCGGTTGGTCCGCCGTCTCTGACCTCCCGATAGGATGTCTTGGTACGGATGTTCTCGGGGACGCCGACCCTTCGGGCGAGTGCGCCGACCTCCGTCCGGTAGAGGTCGCCAAGCAGATGACAGTCGACGCCAGTATCGCCGAATTTCGTGGGTGTTCCCACCAGGCGGTCGGTTCGGTTGAGCGTTCCGACGACCAGCCCGTTCGAGAGGTTCGAAACGTAGTAGGCACTCGCCATTCGGATTCGATCGAGGGCGTTCTCGACGGCGTGGAGGTCGTCAGTCGGCTTCCCGTCTGTCCCGATCACTTTCTGGAACGCCGCCAGTACCGGCTGGAGATGGAGTCGCTGGAAATCGATATCGAGCGTCGAGGCGACCGCCTCCGCGTCTCGCGCGCCGGCTTCGTCGCTGAGCTGGGCCGGCATCACGAGCCCGC
Source organism: Halosimplex yunnanense (assembly GCF_054504345.1). Lineage (NCBI taxonomy): Archaea > Methanobacteriati > Methanobacteriota > Halobacteria > Halobacteriales > Haloarculaceae > Halosimplex > Halosimplex yunnanense. The sequence continues at coordinate 51,912 of NZ_JBTJEL010000027.1, forward strand.
GGACACGGTCTGGATCGAGCGCGTCGACAGCTAACGCGGCAGATAGCGACGTATCGACGCTCCCGTCGAGCGGGACGACGAGGCAGTCGGCGCCCGCATCCGAGACGAAACTCCTGAGAAACTCCGGGAGCAGTTCTTCCAGTCGCCGCGTCGCGTCAGCCGTCGTGGCTAGTCCCCGATCGTCGCGTGGGAGACTCAAACCCCGTGGATGGACTGCCGCGTCGCTCACGCTCTCGACCCCCCATCGCCTGCTCGGGAAAGCGAACCGTTCCTCGGGGCGATCCGTTTCAACGCTCGAATACCAGCGTGAAACTCCGGTACGACAGACTGCTCGCATCGGCGAATCGATATCACACTGAATATCGCCGGGTTCCGCTGTATAGTAGTTCCCTATGGATGTCATGTGATTCTCGGGAGTTCTGGGTACTCTTTATATTATCCAAATATCCGTACCGTCGACGGCGTGGTCGTTCCATCCGCTCCCGGACAGGTACCAACCGCTGCGTGCCGGTTACGGGTACGTGTCGGATCTGGGTACCACTCCCTGCCAGTCGGGAAACACGGGAACTCGAACACACCTATTGCCACGTGCAAACACGGTGGCGTGCCACAGAGGGGGCACAGTAGCAACAGTAGTGTCTCAGTCTTCGATCAGCAGACTCCGACTGGTCACGAGATCGATGATGGCGTTGCTGTCCATGATCTCCGGGTCCGCCTCCTCGGGATCCGCCGTGACCGGATATCGCTTCACTCTGAAAACGTCGAGGGAGTTCCGGTTTTCGGTGACCGATTCGATCACCTCGATCCGTTCGTCGGTCGCGGTGTTCCGATACGTTCGACCGGGTTCCAGCCCGACGACCGGGACGTCGCTCGGCCACTCCCATCCGAAGTCGGTGACGTACTCGTCGAACTGCCAGATCAACTGTTCGGCGTCGATCGACTCGTCCATCGTGTTCTCGGTGAACTCCTCGAGCGTCCGGTCCCAGTAATCGACAACGCATTCTTTGAGGTCGGCTTGGAGCGCGTCGTCGGTCAGCTTCCGCTCGATCGGATAGCCGATCTCGATGGCAACGATGGCGTACTGATCGAGGTGGCTCAGACAGTGCTGACACTCGATTTCGAAGACCGAGAGGTCGAGCATATTCTCGACGGTCAGATGAGCGACTTCCGTCTCGCAGTTCGGACACCAGAGGAACAACACGCCGTTGTCCGCCGATAGTAGTTCGTCCAGGACGGTCAGATCGTCAAACGATTTCTCGGGCGGGTTCTGTCTGGTCACGTGCGAAGACGACTCGCCGGTCTCGATCCCTTCCCCCGCGAATTTCGCGAGCTCCCGGTCCTTGAGCAGGGATTTGATGACGGAATCGTTCGACGAATGCGATTCCTTCTCCCGAATCCTATCGATCTGTTTCTTCGTCCACTCTCGAACTCGAACCGTTGCCATTCGATTAAATCTTTCCTCACAGTACAATAAACGTTCTCACTACTGCAATATAAGTGTCTGATCGATCAATACCCGTCGTTCCGGAACGCGGCCTAACTCACTGATTTGGACCTTCCCGGTCCGCTTCCGATGACCCCGACTCGATCCGGCGGACGATCTCCGCGTTCGAGACCGTGATCTGGTCGGAGGCGAGCCGGTGGGAGACCAGATCGAGGAGATCGAACTCACGCAACAGCCGTCGAGCGCTGCTCTGGTTCATCTCGAGCTGTTGCTGTACTTCGTGAACCGTCTTCGACCTGTTGATGACGTCGGAAAGCCGCCCGACGGTCAGATCCCCCGATAACCCCAGACCGTCGGTGACCAGTTTCTCCTCACTATCTGTCTCTCCCTGGGCGAGTAACTCCGCGACGCGCAGGTCTGACAGTTCGTCGTCACTATCGTCGGTCGTCGAGCGAGCGGTCGCCTCTTCCGGGTGAGACGCGTCAGGGGTATCGGTCGTTGACCCGGTCGTACCGGACGCCCCGTCATCGGCAGTCGTGCCGGACTTGGGCGAGTACTCGTCCGCCCTGTCGTCTCGCTGATCTCGCTGCGTAGGTGACGCCGGACTGCTGTCGTGGGGGTCGTGGATGTCGTATTTGACCATGTGGCGCCGTACCGTCTCCGGCGTGACGTCGACGCCGAGTGCCTCGGTCATCTCCGGGAAGGAGTCGTATCTCTCGTAGACGGCCTTCAGGGCCTCCGGATCTTTGTACGACGGAGCGAGCTCCGATTGCGCCAACTGGTTCCGATCCGGGCTATCGTCCGCTGGCACGACGCCGTCCAGCGGGTCGGTTGCACTGTGTTCGTCGATAGACACCGAAACCTCCAGATCGGTAGTCAGACACTGGCCATCGGTGTCGAAATCGGCTGCGGCGATCGAAACGTTGTCACCGAGCGACGCGTCTCGAAGGATGGGGAGGCTGACTGCGAGTTCGGCGGTGAGCTCGTCGACGTATCCAGACGTTTCCCCGCAGAGCCGCACGTCACGTATCTCTGCCCCGGATTCCTCCAATTTCCCGAGTATCTTCGTGATCTCTCCGAAGGCTGGGCTAACGACCATACTCAATTTTCTAGGAGCAAGATACTATTATCTTGGGGAGATCGCAAATATTCCAAAACGAGTGTGCTCTACTATGGATAATAGGTAAAATAATTCAATAAGGTGCCTGCGACGTTCTCGCTCGATCCGCCCGCCGTTTCGCTGATCGGCTCTCTCCACCAAACAGCCTCGTGCGCTTCCCGCCGGATCAGTCGGCAGTCACGCGATCGTCGTGTGCTATCGTCCACTCCGTCGGATCGATCGAAGTTCCATCGAAGTCCGTGTACTCGGGATACGCGGTGAACACGAGGTATTCCGTCCGTTCCCGGAGATAGTCGATAAGCGTGTGCAGGTTCCCGTCGTCGAGTCCACCGATGCTGTCGACGAGCAGTAGTGGGACGGTCTCCGCGACGTCGAACGACTGCCGCCCCGCGAGGGCGGCGACGAACCCGATGAGTTCGAGTTCGCCCTCGCTGAGGGAATCGAGGCTCGCTTCCCGCCCGTCGCGAGCGACGACGATTTCGAAATCCCCGGTGAGTCGTGCAGTCTCGAATCCGGTATCGAACCGGGAGACGATCTCCTGCATCGCGTCGTCGAACGCCTCCCGTGCCTCGCGTTTGATCCGGTCCTTCCGGTTTCTGAGCGATTTTATCTCCTCCGTGATCGCATCGTGTTCGTCTTGTAGCTCGGTGACTCGCTCGGCGCGTGATTCGAGCTGTTCGAGCTCGTCGGTGGTGTCGTTGAGTTCGGCCTCTCTGAACTTGATCTCGCTCTCGACGTCCGAGAGCTCGTCCATCGTCTCGTCGACGCTCTCGGACAGCTCCTCAACCCGTGCGCTCGCAGCGTCGAGTCGGTCCCTGGCTTCGTCGAGACTCTGGCGTCGCTCGGCGAGCGTCTCCTCCAGGTCAGCGATTTCGGTCTCCAGATCCCGTTTGCGACGTTCCGCCTGCTTGATCTCCTCGCGTCGGGCCTCGAGTTCGTCGACTCTGTCCCGATACGTCTCGGTCTGCGCCCGCAGTTCTCGGTTCTTGGCACCGAGTTCGTCGAGTTGCTCCTCGATGTCTTCACGGGTGGCGTCGTTGCCACAGACCCAGCAGACGACGTCGTCGCCGGTGAGTTCGCGCTGAACGTCGGTGACGAGATCTAGCCGCTCCTCGTCGAGGACCAGCTCCGTCGCCGAGTACACCGACTGGAGCACCTCGAGATCACGTTTCGTCTCGGCGAGCCGGTCCCTCGCGTCCGCCAGGTCCGACTCGATATCGCCGCCGTCCTCGATCTCGAGCGAATCGAGCTCCTCCCGTCGGTCCGAAAGCCGCGCTTCGGTCCGCTCGATACTCTGTTCGAGCCGCTCGATCCGGCTCTCCGCCTCGTTCTGTTCGCTCCGGGCCTGACTGAGTTCCCGTCGGGTCGAGTCCGTCCCGTCGCCGTCCGGATCGGCGGACTGGATGGAGTCACGCTTCGCACGCAACTCCTCGATCTCGTCTTCGAGCCGCGTCACTTTCTCCTGGACGCCGGGGAGTCGCTTCTTGGCCGCTCTGGCCTGCGACAGTTCGTCGTCGACGCTCTCGCGCTGGCGCTTGAGGTCGGCGATACGCGCGTCGATGTTCTGGAGATCGAGCGGGCGCATCAGCACGTCTTCGAGGTTCTCGCCGTTGCGGACGGCCCGTCTGATCGGATTGCGGTCGTCCAGGCATGCGAACAGCTCCGCTCGGACGACGTCGTACTCGTCATTCAGCAGCGGCGTCCCGCTTCGGCGGACGGTCCCGTCCTCGCGATTCAACCGGACAGTCACCTCGCGGTCCGGCGTCTCCAGGTGGACGCGCCCTTCGTCTCGCCCCTCGGTCAGCTCCGTCGACGTCCCGAGGCCGGTCTTCAGCGCCTCGATGAAGCTCGATTTTCCCTGCCAGTTCGAGGCGCGGACGGCGTTGAGGCCCGGCTCGATAGTCGCCGTTCCCTCGAGTATCCCCGCTATCCGTTCGATGTCGATAGTCCATGTCATGATTCGTTCGATGAGGTCGGTGATTGGCTGTGTCGCTCGCAGACGTATCCACGCTCGAGCGCGACGTCGAACGGGACGCGTGTGGGACAGGAATCGCAGGTGAGCTGGATCTGGACTGTCACATCCGAATCGGCTCCGCCGGCGAGCTCCCCCTTCTTCGAAAGACTCGATAGCGCTTTCGCGGTCTTCTCGTTGGCCACCTCTTTGGCCTTCTCGATGCTTTCGCGTTCCCAGTCCGTACTCGCGGATTGTGGTTCCTTGTGGCCGTCGAGGCATTCCTGGAGATGGGTGCGCATCGTCCCCCAGGAAACCATACTCTGTTCGAGCCGTGACCCGTCGATCCCGTCTGCGCGCAGACTCTCGATAAGTTCCGCTTTTACGAGATCGTCGTCCCCGCGGAGCGTGCTGTAGTCGCTGTCCAGTCGTGCACCGAGCGTTTCCCGGTTGTGTTCGCCGTACACCTGGTTGAGAAGTCGTTTGTTGAACCAGTCGGTGAGGGATCGATAGCCCATGGCTGACTGGCCGCCAGTCCCTTTCCACCGGGCGAGGAGTCCTTCGTCGATGGACTCGTAGACGGGATCCGCCGAATCAAGCCCGTAGGCCGCTATCGTTGTCCCAACTTTGCACCCGTGATCAGCAGCCATTATCGGGAGAATAGTCGGTACAGTAATATAAGTATTGATCGAGCGTGTACGCTCCGTCTCCGCTCACGGTGGTGATAGCCGAATCGGACTGAAACTCGCGGTTAATTAACGAACTAAGTCTGTTAATCTTGCCTGGCTTGGTAGCCGGAATGGATTAACAAACTAAGTCCGTTAATCCAACTCAAGTTTCGATTCCCCACAACAGAGTTGCGAGTTCTGGTCGACCATTGCGGGGAGCGACTCGGAACTGATGTGCGCGAGGGACACTCACAGACGATCCCAGAGTTCGGCGCTCGCCGTCCCGACAGCGGCCATGTCCGTTTCGTCGACACCCTTCACTCCCGATGCGGGTTCGTAGACGACGTCACCGTCGACTATCGTCCTGGTCACGTCCGCGGTGCTCGCCGCGCTAACGATGTAGTACGGCGCACTCTCCGGTAGCACGGGATTGGGACCGAGGTCGAGCGTGACGAAGTCGCCGCGCTTGCCGACTTCGATGCTCCCGATGCGATCCTCCATGCCGAGCACTTCCGCGCTGCCGCTCGTCGCCCACCTGAGCGCCGCTGCGTCGTCGAACCCGCTCGGGTCGTTGTCCTTCAGTTTGTGGATCCCCGACGCCGACCGCATGGTCTCGAACATGTCGGGATCCCAGCCGTCGTCCCCTAGACCGATAGTCAGGCCCAGCTCGTCCATCGTCTCGATGTCGGCAACCCCGACCGCGTTGTTCGTGTTCGAGTAGGGGTTGTGCGCGATACCTACGTCGTTGTCGGCGAGGGTCGCGAGTTCGCGCTCCGTCGAGTGGACGCAGTGGGCGGCGATCACGTCCGCGTCGAAAAAGCCCATTTCAGCCAGCGCGGGCACGGGTCGCTCGCCATACTCCCTGATGGAATCGTGGACGTCGACGAGCCCCTCTTCGAGGTGGATCTGTATCGGCCGGTCGTCTTCGATGGCGCGCTTGGTACAGGCTTCGATCACGGATTCGGTGTTCGTGAACAGCGTATGGAGGCAGTAGTGGCCCGTGACGTCGTCGTAGTCCCGCTCGCCTTCGCGGACGAACCGACAGTTCTCTTCGATGCCAGCCATGGCCTCGTCCTCCGAGTGTCGCGCCGTCGTCTCGAAGGTCACCATCCCACGGATCGGCGTCTCGGCGACGCCCGCCGCGACGGCGTCGAGGGCGCCTGGGAGCGTGTTCGGACCGGAGTAATTGTCACAGAACGTGGTCACACCGCTCCGAAGCATTTCGACGCAAGACCCGAGCGCGGAGAGCCGGGCGTCACGCTCCGTGAACGCCTCGTCCACTTCCCACCAGATGTCGACCAGCGCCTCGTAGAAACTCTCCGGCTCCGCGGTCAGCGGTGCGCCCCGGATCGGCAGCGCGTACATGTGAGTGTGGCAATTGACGAGCCCCGGGATGACGACTTCGTCCCGAGCGTCGACATCCGCGCCTGCCGCGAAGCCGTCTTCGATATCGACGATCTCGCCGTCTTCGACGACGACGTGGACTTCTTCGAGCACATCGCTCGCCTCGTTCATCGTGACGAGCGTTCCTGCGTTGAGTATCACGTCTCCCGGGAAACCGCCGCTCGTCAAAAGTGTACTCGGTGCCAGATACCCGTGTCGCGACCGCCGGCCACAGATATGCGACGATCGTGTGTCGAGGTGGCAAATCCTGGCACATCCTTTGCCCCTGTGAATCTCCACCCACAGACACGCGAACTATCTTGTCGGTCTGGCGTAGTCGGAGAGACATGACCGACGTGCTCATCGAGCGGGCCCGGATCGTGACGCCCGAAGGCGTGACCCGCGGCGATATCGCCGTGGCTGACGGGATCATCGAGGCGGTCGGCCCGTCCGTCGCCGAGCGGAACGACGGCGCCACCGAAACGATAGCCGCCGAAGACCTGATCGCGATTCCGGGTGCGATCGACGTTCACACGCATATGCACGACGACGACCTGTTCCCGGCCGGGATCGATTTCGACTCACAGACGGCGAGCGCCGTCGCCGGCGGCGTCACCACCGTCGTCGAACTCCCGACGCAGACGCCGGTCACTACTCCGACCGCACTCGAGGAGAAAGCGGCGACCTGTGCGGATCTCGCACACGTCGACTTCGGCCTCGTCGCGGGCAACGTCACGGACCCCAACGTCGACGTCGCGGAACTGATGGCCGCCGGGACGCCGGAGTTCAAGACGTTCACCGCCGACCCGTACCTCGCGGACGACGAGTCCATCGCTGCCCTGATGCGCCGCGTCGGTGACGCCGGGGGCACTCTCCGCGTCCACTGCGAGACGCAGGGGCTCCTCGACGACGCGCGCTCGACGATCGACGGATCGGCCCCGGATGTGTACATGGACTCCCGACCCTTGGAAGCGGAACTCGACGCGATCAACCGGATGGGATACTTTGCCGAGTACGCGGGCTGTCCGCTGCACGTCGTTCATATCACGAGCGGGAGCGGCGCGCGGGAGGGCGGGCGGTTCGCGTCGCGGGCGAACGTTCCCGTCACGCTGGAGACTTGCCCGCAGTACCTCGCGTTCTCGAAGGCCGATGTCGCCGAGAAGGGACCGTTCCTGAAAGTAAACCCGAGCCTGAAATCCGAGCGCGAGCGCGAGCGCCTCTGGGACGCGCTCGCCGACGGGACGATCGATCTGGTCGCCACCGACCACTTCCCGACCTACCGGGAGAATCGCGAGTGCGGCTGGGAGGACATCTGGGAGCCCTACGCGGGCCTGCCGGGCGTCGAAACGATGGTCGAGTTCCTCGTCAGCGAGGGTGTCCACGCGGGACGGCTCTCCTGGCCGCGCCTCCACGAACTCCTCTGCGCCGCGCCCGCGCGTCGCGCTGGTGTCTACCCACGAAAGGGGACGCTGTGCGTCGGGACCGACGCCGACATCACGCTGATCCGTAAGACCGACTACGAGGTACGCGCCGACGACCTTGCGTTCGTTGGGGGCTGGACGCCCTTCGAGGGGCGCCGCTGGAGCGCACGGGTCGACACGGTCCTCGCCGGCGGCGAAGTCGTCGCCCGTGATCACGACGTGTACTCCGAGCCCGGTCGCGGGTCGTTCCTCGACCGTACGCGCTGAGCCGAGGTGGCAACACGGGTTCGTGGCGGTTGACAGCCCGAAAGAGGGGGGAGTGGCAACCCGTCGCTTAAGTCCCCCCTCCGCATGGGCTACGGCATGGCGATGGAGCACGTCGAGACGCTGGAGTGTACGATCTGCGGAATAGAGTACGACCCCGATCAGGTCATCTACACCTGTCCCGAACACGAGGGTGTCAAGGGGGTCCTCGAGGTCACCTACGACTACGACGTCGTCGACGAGAACTTCGACGCCGACCTCGACGGCGATATCCGGAGTCAGTGGAAGTACGAGGCGTTCCTCCCGGTCGACGACGACGCGGAACCGGTGACGCTCAACGAGGGCGGAACAGACCTGTTCGACGCGCCGAACCTCTCGGAGGCGCTCGGGGTCACGACGCTCGTCAAGGACGACGGCCGGAATCCGACCGGCTGTTTCAAAGACCGCGCTAGCTCGATTGCGGTGACGAAGGCCCGCCACGCGGGACGAGACATCATCACCTGCGCGTCGACCGGTAACGCCGCCGCTTCACTGTCGGGGTACGCTGCCCGTGGCGGTCTCGCCTGTCGCATCTTCGTTCCGGGTGACGCACCGACGGGCAAACTCGCGCAGCCGCTGGTCTACGGCGCGGACGTCCTCGCGGTCGAGGGGAGCTACGACGAGGCGTACGACCTCAGCGTGGCGGTGACGGAGAAATACGGCTGGTACAACCGCAACGCCGCGATCAACCCCTTCCAGGTGGAGGGCAAGCGGACCGTCGGGCACGAGCTCGCCGAGCAGTCGGTCGTCCGCGGCGAGGTACCCGACTGGGTCGTCTTCTCGATGGGCGACGGCTGCACCATCGCCGGTGCCTGGAAGGGCTTCAGGGAGTTCTACGAGCTGGGCTACGTCGACGAGCACCCGAAGATGCTCGGCGTGCAAGCCGAGGGAGCATCGGCTATCCACGACGCCTTCCACGAGCACGACGACGTGGACGACGTCGCCGAGACGGTCGCCGATTCGATCGCGGTCGGCCGCCCGCGTAACACGATCAAGGCCTGCCGGGCGCTCGAAGAGAGCGGCGGAACTGCCGTTCTGGTGAGTGACGACGAAATCCTCGAAGCCGAGAAACTACTCGGCAGCACGGAAGGCATCTATTCCGAGCCCGCGGGTGCGACGCCCGTCGCCGGCGTCAGGACCGCCCTCGACGAGGGCATCATTGCCGCAGACGAGACGGTTGTCGTCGCGTCGACCGGGTTCGGACTCAAAGATACTGCGAGCGCCGAACGGGCGACGAGCGGCGTCGAGCGCGTCGCCCCCGATATCGCCGAAGTCGAAGCGCTGTACGGGTCGGCCGAGGAAGCCGCCGCCGGCGACTGAGCGGCCCGCCCCCTTCGGCGGCTAGCCTTCGGTCGAGTCTCTCCGTCCTCGCACATCTCACACATTCTCCGACTGGTGTCTGTGTGGCACGGGCAGCAATTCCTCGTCTGCCGGGGTGATCGACGCCGCAGGACTATGCACAAAACCAAATTATTGCAGTAATTATGACTCACATGTTTGTGATCGAAAGTCGAAATCAGTCACCTATGGGTGTATTAGGTCGGTAATAGTGAACTTTGAAAGGTCGGGCTTCTGGACGTGAGGCCATGAGCAGTTCAGAGGCCACCTCGTCAGGTGGCGACTCCGTCGTACTGTACGACATCGAGGACAGGCCGCCGTTGGGCGAGGCGATCCCGCTCGGGATCCAGCACGTCCTCGCGATGTTCCTCGGCAACGTCGCGCCGCCGCTGATCCTCGCCGGCGCGGTCGGTTCGGTCACCGGCGAGACGACGTTCCTCGTCCAGATGGCGCTCATCGTCGCCGGCGTCTCGACTATCGTGCAGGCGTATCCTATCGGACCCGTGGGCGCGCGGCTCCCCGTCGTGATGGGAACCAGTTTCGCGTTCCTGACGCCGCTCATCGGGATCGGCAACCAGTTCGGAATCGCCGCTGTCTTCGGCGCGTCGCTGGTCGCGGCGCCCGTCGAGATGGTCATGGGCGTCTCGCTCGACCGCTTCCGGGAGTACTTCCCGCCGCTGGTGACCGGTATCGTCGTGATGCTCATCGGACTGACGCTCATTCCGACCGGGATGAACTACGCGGCCGGCGCCTCGGCCGGACCATCGGCCGAGGGGTACGGATCGTTCGCGAACCTCGGGCTCGCGGGCCTCGTACTCCTGATCACGGTCGGCCTGAATCAGTTTTTCGACGGATTCTTCCGGGTGATCAGTGTCTTCGTCGGCATCGTTGTCGGCTACCTCGTTGCGCTCGCGATGGGCATGGTCGACCTCTCGGCGGTGACCTCGGCTGGGTGGATAACTGTTCCAGTCCCGCTCAAGTACGGTCTCGCATTCGAACCGAGCGCGATCGTTACCGTCGCCTTCCTCTACGTTATCACCGGGATGGAGACGATCGGTGACATCTCCGGAACCGTCGCGGCGACCGGCCGGGACGCCACCCACGAGGAGATCCGCGGCGGGCTGATCGCCGACGGCGTTATGAGCGCGCTCGGCGCGATCTTCAATGCCTTACCGAACACGTCTTTCTCCCAGAACGTCGGTCTCGTGAATTTTACTGGCGTCGCGAGCCGCTACGTCGTCGGAATCGGGGGCGTCGTGTTACTCGTCCTCGGGTTCGTGCCGAAGGTCGGCGCCGTCGTCTCGGCGATGCCCGACGCGGTGCTTGGTGGGGGCGCGCTGATCCTGTTCGCGATGATCTTCTCCTCGGGCGCCCGGATCATCGTGCGGAATGTCGAGCTCGACCACCGGAACTCGACCATCCTCGCGGTCTCGATGGCACTTGGGCTGGGCGTCGCGTTCCGCCCGGAGGTCCTCCAGCAGTTCCCCAGCGAGGTGCAGACGCTGTTCGGCTCGGCGCTCGTGACTGGTGGTATCGCCGCGCTCGTGCTCAACGTCGTGTTACCCGGCGGTGGCGTGGGGACGGGGCCGACTGACTACACCGACGGGCTGGCGCCCGAAACGCCGTCTGACGTCGACGAGGACCTCTCCGACGCCCCGTCACCGACCCAGGATGACTGAGAGCGACGATACGGGCCGTGCCCGCACAGTACCGAACGACTACGCTCCCGTCGAACCCGCTCATCGCGCGGTCGAACGGGGCCGACACCGTAACCGACAGAAACCATGGAAATCGACATTACGTTGAACGGCGACGAACGGACCTTCGAGGCGAACCGCTCTGACTCGCTGCTGGACGTGCTCCGGCGCGAGGGGTACACTGGCGCGAAACGTGGCTGCGACACGGGCAACTGCGGGTTCTGCACCGTCACGATCGACGGCGAGCCGGCGAAGTCCTGCATCGAGCCGGTCGCGACGGTCGACGGCGCCGAAGTCGAGACTGTCGAGAACCTCGGCACGCAGGACGACCTCCACCCCGTCCAGGCCGCGTTCGTCGACAACGCCGCCCTCCAGTGTGGGTTCTGCATTCCCGGGATGATCATGCGTTCGAAGGAGTTCGTCGAGGACAATCCCGACCCGACGCGGGAGGAGATCAGGGATGCGCTCTCGGAGAACCTCTGTCGCTGCACCGGCTACGAGAAAATCCTCGACGCCGTCGAGGACGCCGCCGAGCGGATGCACGGCGACGCGGCGGTTGCGGCCGACGGCGGGCACTCTCTGCCCGATGGGGAGTGCGCCCCGACCGATAGGTCCCCAGCCGATGGGGGGCGATCCCCGGGTGACGGGCCACTGCGCCCGGACTGTAACTCGACGGACGGAGGTGCGGACGAATGAGCCGGACCGACGAGCAGGAGGACGGGGACGGTCCCTCCGGGTCGGCCTCGGAATCGGTGGTGTCGGACGATCCGTTGGAGTGGGATGAGGCGCCGAACAACCGGAAGTCCCCCGAGGAGCGACAGGTCATCTCGGACCGCGAGGAGAAAGACGACGGCCGCAAGATCGTCACCGGCGAGGCGAAGTACACCGCCGACTACGCCGGCGAGTTCCAGGACCTCGCGGAGGCACACATCGTGCGCTCGGACGTCGCCCACGGCGTCGTCGAGGAGATCGACGCGTCCGAAGCCGAGGCGATGGACGGCGTCTATGCGGTGATCACTCCCGACTCCCCCGAGGTTCCCGACAAACCGTACACGTCCGCGGGGCAGTCGTACCCGGAGCCGACGCCCTGGGACCTCCGCGTGCTCCAGCGAACGGCTCGCTACGTGGGCGACCCCATCGCCGCCGTGGCGGCCGTCGATGGCGAGACCGCGAGCAGAGCCGCACGGAAGATCGACGTCACCTACGACGAGCGCGAGGCGGTCATCGACACGGAGACGGCGATGGATCCTGACGCCCCGCAGATCCACGACGGCGAACGGATCGAGAACACCCAGCCCGGCGCGGACTACGAGCGCAACATCGAGTCCCACGTCGAGGGGGAGATCGGAGACGTCGAGACGGCTTTCGAGGACGCCCAGGTGCGCGAGGACCGCACGGTCGTCGAGACGGAGTGGACGACGCCGTACCAGTCTCACTGCGTCCCCGAACCACACGCGACGATCGCCCACCGCGACCAGGACAATCGCTATCACCTCATCACGAGCACGCAGGTCCCCTTCCACACGCGCCGACAGCTCGCGCACCTGTTCGACGTGCCGATCCGCGACGTACGAGTGTCGAAGCCGCGGATCGGGGCCGGATTCGGCTCCAAGCAGGCCATGGTGGTCGAGCCGATCGCGATGGCGCTCTCGGACGCTGCCGACCGACCGGTCAAGGTCGAGACGACGCGGCGCGAGCAGTTCCACGCGATGCGCTTTCGCCGGCCTGCGACGATGCGACTGCGGAGCGTCGTGACCGACGCGGGCGACATCGAAGCTATCGACCTGTCCGTCGTGACGAACTCCGGCGCTTACGGTCCCCATGGCATGACCGTGACCAACTCGATCGGGAAGAAGCCGCTCCCCCTCTACACGAACACGCCGAACATCCGCTTCGAGGCGCGCGCCGTCCACACTAACCTCCCAGTCGCGGGAGCGATGCGCGGGTACGGTGCCCCGCAGGGGCACTTCGCGCTCGAAGGCCACGTCGACGAGATCGCCCGCGAACTCGATATGGATCCGCTCGAACTCCGGACGCGGAACCGCATCGGCGAGGGCGACCTCGACGTGGCGTCGGGCATCCTCAACGACGAGGGGGACGGCCGGCGGATCCGCTCGTGCGGGCTCGGCGAGTGCATCGCCCGCGGGAAGGCGGCCATCGGCTGGGACAACCTCGACCAGCCCGAGGCGGATCACCTGCACCGCGCCTGCGGCGTCGCCCTGACGATGCAGGGCAGCGGCGTCGCCGGGGACGAACTCGGGACCGCCCACATCAAGATGAACGAGGACGGCTCGTTCATCCTCCAGACCGGCGCGGTCGACACCGGTCCCGGCGCCGACACCGTGATGTCGCAGATCGCCGCGGAGGTGCTCGGTGTGCGACCCGAGGACGTCGTCGTCCAGCCGTCGGACACGGACATCTCGCCGTTCGACTACGGCGCCTACGCCTCCTCGACGACCTACGTCACCGGCCACGCGGTCAAGAAGGCGGCCGAGGAGGCCCGCGAGACGCTCTTCGAGTTCGCCGAGCGGCTGCTCGACGCGCCCGCGACCTCGCTCGTCACGCGCGACGGAGCGGTCCGCGACGAGGAGACCGGCGAGTCGGTCACGCTGGAGGAGATCGGCTACGAATCGATTTATGGCGACGAGGTGCGCGCGCAGGTGATGGGGGAGGCGAGCCACTCCACGGAAGAGTCGCCGCCGCCCTTTGGTGCGCAGTTCGCCGACGTGACGGTGGACGAACGCACCGGCGAATTCGAGGTGAACGAGCTGGTGTTCGCCGTCGACTGCGGCGTCGCGATCAACCCGGCGCTCGCCGAGGGCCAGGTCGAGGGCGCGATGCACATGAGCTACGAGCTGGCCGTCGGCGACGGGCTCCCGTTCGACGAGGAGGGGAAGCCGGAGGTCCTCGGGTTCCGCGAGTACGACATGCCGACGACGGCCGACCAGCCGCCGCTGGAGTCGATCCTCGTCGAGACCCACGAGCCGACGGGACCGTTCGGCGCGAAGTCCGTGGCAGAGGTCCCCACGAACGCGGTGCCGCCGGCGCTGAGCAACGCCATCCGGGAGGCCGTCGGGGTTCGGATCACCGACCTCCCGATCACCGCCGAGAAAATCCGGGCCGCGCTCGACGACCAGTGACGGCCGCAGCGCCTCTCAAACTCACTCGGAGAACCCGTCTGGGTGATTCCATCCGCCAGGCCGCGATCACCTCGACAACTCCCTCACGCCCTTGCTATCGATCGGTGGAAGGCAGACACCGTGGACACCGGGGCGATCCGACATGACGCTTGTCACCGGGCGGGCGCTCGTGTATCTGCTGGCGCTGACGCCGGCGGTGTTCTGGGGCGTCTCGTCGGTGCTGTCGAAGCGGGGGTTCGCCGCCGGAGGGACGACGCTCCAGGCGACGCTGGTCGTCGTCGGCATCGACGCCGCGCTTTACTGGCTGGTCCTGCTGGCCCGGCAGGGACCACGGGCGTTCGCGGGGCTGACGCCGGTCGCGGCGGCGACGTTCCTCGCTGCCGGGGCGCTTGGCACCGCTCTCGGCAGGCTCTCGGTCTTTGCGGGGATCGACCGCGTGGGCGCGAGCGTCAACAGCGCGGTCATCAGCACGCGCCCGCTGTTCGCGGCGCTGCTCGCCGCCGGCTTCCTCGGTGAGTCTATCACACCGTCGATCGCCGTCGGAATCGCGGTACTCGTCGCGGGGCTCGCCGTCCTCGCGCTTGCGCGCGGCGGCGACATCGAGGGGTGGCACGCCTCGGAACTGCTGTTCCCGCTCGCGGCCGCGGGCTGTTTCGCGGTCGGCAACGTCCTGCGGCGGTTCGGACTCGGAGTCGCGGAGACGACGGTCTTCGAGGCCGTCACGATCAACGCCTCTGCGGCGGTCGTCGTTCTCGTCGCCTACGTACTCGTCGTGGGTGACAACCAGGTACGGTCGGCGTCGCGTGAGTCGTACCGATATTTTGCAGCGAGCGCAGTGTTTACAGCGATTTCGATCCTCGCGCTGTTCACCGCGCTGTCACTGCCGGATGGTCGGGTAGCGGTTGTCGACGCGCTGGCGGCGACGTCGCCGCTGTTCACCGCCGCGTTCTCCGCGCTGTTCCTGCGCGACCTCGAACGCGTGACTCGCGGCGTCGTCGTCGGCGCGGTCGTCGTGGTCCTCGGCGTCGTGGTCATCACGAGCGGCGGTGCGCTGTTGGGGTAGCGTTCGGGAGGGAGACTGCGTATCGCAAGAACGGACGGGGGACGCCTCGGCGATCCTGGCTCAGAGGTAGCCGTCGGCGAACTCGTCGATCATCAGTTCTCGGTCGTCGCCGAGCGGGTAGAGGACGGGGCACTGACAGCCGTTTTCGGCGTACTCGCGGACCTTCTCCCGGCACTGTTCGGGCGTCCCGCTGGCGGTGAGCTTGTGGACGACCTCGTCGGGGATGAGCTCCATCCCCTCCTCGATGTCCTCCTTGTCGGCCGGCCAGCCGCCGATGGCCTCGCCCACCTCGTCGATGAGGTCTTGACTGACGCCGCTGGCTTTCATGATGTGTGGTTGCTGGCCGAGGTACTGCGTGATGAGTTCGCGCGCGTTATCGAGTGCCACGTCCACGTCGTGGTCCATCGAGCAGACGACGAGCTGCGGTCGGTCGATGTCTTCGAGGCTCCGGCCGCCGCGCTCGGCGCCCTCCTCCAGCGCGTCGAGCGCCTTCTGGTTGTACTCGGGGCTGACGAGGTAGTTCAACACGGCGCCGTCGGCAAAGTGGCCGGTCAGCTCCAGCATCTTGAACCCGGTCGCGCCGACGTACACGGGGACGGTCCGCGGCCCGGCGTCGCCGTGGACGACGTCCAGTTCCACGTCGCGCATCTGGACGAACTCGCCGTCGTACGTAACGTTCTCCATGTCGAGCAGGTCCTGTGTGACCTCGACGCACTCCCGCATGGCCCGGAGCGCCCCGTCGCGGTCGATGCCGACCTTCTCGGCCAGCGGGTCCCACCAGGCGCCGACGCCGCAGAGGATACGGTCCGGGCCGGCCAGTTCCTCCAGCGTGCTCATCGTCTGGGCGATCAGTGCCGTGTTGCGCGTCCAGTTGTTGATGACACCCGTCCCGAGTTTGATCTCGTCGGTGACGGCCGCGTAGGCCCCCAGCGGCGTCACGCCGTCGCGGGCGAGCCGCGATTCGGCCTGCCAGATTTCGTCGATCCCCTGCTGTTCGGCGTACTGCACCAGTTCGACGTTCGATTCCAGAGAGTGCTTGTCCTGCAGGTAGATGCCCACGCGGTCGCCTCTCTCGAAGACCTGTCTGTCGCTCATGAGACGGGAGAATTTCACGAATGGCCGGTAAATAGATTCGGGCCGGGACAGTCGCACACGGGTGTGTCGCGACACACGTGGGGGATGTGGCTATGCCACAGACACGCAGCAACGAGATATTGGGGTCTGAGGGGGTCAGCCCATACATATTAGTGCACTCCTGATCCACCGCACACGCATGCGATCATCCGACCGAGTGGAGGGCCACCTATGGAGGTAACGACCACTGTCAACGGCGAATCGACGACTATCGAGGCACGGGAGGACGAGGACCTCGCGTCCGCGCTCCGACACAACG
This sequence comes from Halosimplex yunnanense, assembly GCF_054504345.1. Taxonomy (NCBI): domain Archaea; kingdom Methanobacteriati; phylum Methanobacteriota; class Halobacteria; order Halobacteriales; family Haloarculaceae; genus Halosimplex; species Halosimplex yunnanense. The sequence continues at coordinate 68,833 of NZ_JBTJEL010000027.1, forward strand.
GGTACACCGGCGTCAAGTGCGGCTGCGACGGCGGCGACTGCGGCGCGTCGACGGTCCTCGTCGACGGCGAAGCGACGATGGCCTGCGACTTGACGGCGACCGCCGCCGAAGGACGAACCATCGAAACGATCGCGGCGCTCGGCACGCAGGACGACCTCCATCCGCTCCAGCAGTCGTTCGTCGACAATTTCGCGGTCCAGTGTGGCTTCTGTGTCCCGGGCATGATACTGGCGGCGAAGGCGCTGCTCGACGACAACCCGGACCCGACGGAAGCGGAGGTACGAGCGGCCATCGACGACGTGGTCTGCCGGTGTACCGGCTACCAGAAACAGGTCGAGGCGGTACTCGACGCCGCCGCTCGCGTCCGGGACGGCCACTCGGTCGCGACGGACGGCGGCGCGGTGTCGACGTCGCGCTCGTGCGACGACCCATGTAGGGGTGATGGCCGTGAGTGACGACGCTCCCGACGCGAAGCCCGACGGCGGCTCCACCTCGCAGTCGCCAGCGGGGGAGGTCGAGGAGTTCGAGGACCACCCGCTCGAATGGGACGAGCCCGAGAACAACAGGAAAGCGCCGGACGAACGCGCGAGCGTCTCCCGGCGGACGGAGAAAGACGACGATCGGAAGCTCGTCACCGGGCAGGCCAAATACACCGCCGACTACGAGCGACAGTTCCCGGACCTCGCCCACGCCGCGGTCGTCCGCAGCGAGATCCCTCACGGCTTCGTGACCGAAATCGAGACGGAGGCCGCGGAGGCGATGGACGGCGTCCACGCCGTTCTCACGCCGTGGTCCGACGCCGTCCCGGACGCGAAGTACACGAGCGCGGGCCAGTCATACCCCGAACCGAGCCCGTGGGACATGCAGGTCCTCAACGAGCACGTCCGCTACGTCGGCGACCCGATCGCCGCGGTCGCCGCCAAGGACGCCGCGACGGCCGAAGCAGCGGCCGACGCGATCGAGGTCGAGTACGAGGAGAGAGAGTTCGTGCTCGACCCCGAGGAGGCCTACGACGCGGAGGCGCCGCGGCTGTTCGACGACACCGAAGTCGAAAACGAGATCGTCGGCCACGACTACGAGCGCAACCGCATGGCCAGCATCGAGGGTGAGGTTGGCGACGTCGAGGCAGCGCTGGAGGCCGACGACGTCCACGTCCACGAGACCGAGTGGGAGACGATCCGCCAGTCCCACGCCAACGTGGAGAAACACACGTCGCTGGCCTATACCGACGAGGACGACCGGATCGTCGTCGTGACGAGCACGCAGGTCCCGAATCACACTCGCCGGCAGATCGCCGATCTCTTCGACGTACCGATCCGCGACGTGCGGGTGAAGAAACCGCGCGTTGGCGGCGGCTTCGGCGGCAAACAGGCGATGGTAATCGAGCCCATCCCGCTCGCACTGTCGCTCGCCGCCGACCGGCCGGTCATCTACGAGGCCAGCCGTGAGGAGGAGTTCGGCGCCATGCGCTCGCGCCACCCGATGAAACTCCGTACCCGCTCCGCCCTCACCGAGGATGGCGAGATCCGGGCGCTCGACGTCTATGCCCTCTCGAACACCGGCGCCTACGGGAGCCACGGGATGACCGTCGCCGGTAACGTCGGCAGCAAGCCGCTACCGCTGTACTCGAAGGTTCCCAACGTCCACTTCTCTGCCGACATCGTCCACACGAACACGCCCCAGACTGGCGCGATGCGTGGCTACGGTGCCCCGCAGGGGACGCTCGCACTCGAGGGACACCTCGACGAGGTCGCCCGGCAACTCGATCTCGACCCGATCGAACTGCGACAGGACCACTACATGGAGGTCGGCGACATCGACGAGATCGCGGGGATGATGGGCGGCGAGGGCGCCGAACGCCGCATCCGCTCGTGCGGGCTCGACGAGTGCGTCGAACGCGGCAAGGCGGCCATCGGCTGGGACAATCTCGACCAGCCAGACGAGGACCACCTGCATCGCGGGATCGGCATGGCGCTGTCGGCTCAGGGGACCGGCGTCGCTGGCGACGAGCTCGGCGCCGCCCAGATCATGATGAACGAGGACGGATCCTTCCACCTCAAGGTCGGCGGCGTCGATATCGGGACCGGTGCCGACACCGCGTTCATCCAGATCGCCGCGGAGGTGCTCGGCTGCGACGAGGACGACATCGTCGTCGAGTCCTCCGATACCGACGTGACGCCGTTCGACTACGGCGCGTACGCGTCCTCGACTACCTACATCAGCGGCGCGGCAGTCAAGAAGGCGGCCGAGGACGCCAAGGAGGGCATCCTCGAATGGGGGTCGCGACTCCTCAACGAACCGGTCGAGGCGCTCGTCACCGCCGACGGCGAAGTGCGCAGCACGGAGACCGACCGGTCGGTCACGTTCGAGGAGGTGGGCTACGAGGCGGTCTACGGTGACGAGGAGCGCGAGCACATCCTCGGCCAGGGGAGCCACTCGACGGAGGAGTCGCCGCCGCCGTTCGCCGCACAGTTCGCCGACGTGACCGTCGACGCGGAGACCGGCGAGTTCGAGGTGAACAAGTTAGTGGTCGCAGTTGATTGCGGCGTCGCTATCAACCCCGGCATGGCGGAGGGGCAGGTCGAAGGCGGCAACCACATGAGCTACGAGATGGCCACCCGAGAAGGAGTCACGATCAACGACGAGGGCCGCGTTGAGGTGTCGGACTTCGACGAGTACGACTTCCCGACCGCGACCGAATCCCCGCCGATCGAATCTATCCTCGTCGAGACCCACGAGCCGACGGGACCGTTCGGCGCGAAGTCCGTGGCAGAGGTCCCCACGAACACCGTTCCGCCCGCGCTGAGCAACGCCGTCAGGGAGGCCGTCGGCGTTCGCATCACCGAGATGCCGATCACTCCCGAAAAGATCCGCTCCGCGCTTGACGACGACTGACGCTCGCCACCGCACTGTTTCGGTCGCATGACCCCGCGAGACTTCGACAGAAATGATTAGGGGGCGGCCCGTTCTGACGAGGACGAGCCGATTAATCGGTCTCGCGGCTGTACGCCTCCAATAACGCGGAGGGGACGGCGATCCGATCGCTTTTGGTGTGTGCGACGGCGTACGCGAGGACGGCGATGGTCGCCAGGTAGGGATAGGTCCCCATGATCTGCGGGTTCATGAGGAAGTCGATGACGGGATTGAGGGCGCCCGCGAACGGGGTATCGGGCCCGAGCGAGGGGTCGAGCGACTGCGACCGGAGCTGCAGCGCGTCGAGGAGGCCGAACAGGTACGCGCCGAGGATCATCCGGCTCGGCCGCCACTGGGCGAAGATGACCAGCGCGACGGCAATCCACCCGCGGCCAGCGGTCATCCCGTTGACCCACAGCTGCGAGTACGACAGCGAGAGATGCGCGCCGGCCGCGCCGGCGAACCCACCGCCGACGACGACGGCGAGATACCGGAGTTTGAATACCGATACCCCCATCGTGTCGGCCATTTCGGGGTCCTCACCGACCGAGATCAGCTCCAGCCCGATGTTCGAGCGGTACAGGAAGTACCACACGACGGCGACGAGCGCGAGTGCGATGTAGTCCGTCGCCGTGCTCCGGAAGAAGGCCTCGCCGACGACGGGGATTCCGACGAGGTACTGGCCCACCAGCGGGAACGTCATCTGCGGGAAGCCATCGATCGACTCCTCGACCCAGCCTGACCCGAAAAACGACGTGAGTCCGGTACCGAGCAGCGTCAGCATGACGCCACTGATCACCTGATTGGATTTGAGGGTGATACAGAGGAACGCGTGTACCAGCGCGAGGGCCATCCCGAGGACGATCCCGACGCCGAACCCGAGCCAGTAGCTCCCGGTGACGACGGTGGTGACGAACCCGCCGAGCGCGCCGACCAGCATCATTCCCTCGACCCCGAGGTTGAGTACGCCTGCCCGCTCGCTGATGAGCTCCCCAAGGCCGGCCAGCAGGAGCACGGTCGCCGCCTGGACCGTTGCGTCGAGCAGGCCGGCGAGGAAGGAGACCATCAGGCCTCACCTCCCCGGGGTTCGACCGCGGCCCCGCTCGGTTCGCCGCCGAAGTCCAGACTGACGCGGTAGTTCTTGAAGAACTCCGCGGTGATCAGAAAGAGGATGACGAGCGCCTGGATGATCTCCACCAGCGCGGCGGGTACGCCGAACGCGACCTCCATGCTCGACCCGCCGACGAATAGGACGGCAAAGAACAGGCCGGCGAGCAGCACCTTGAACGCGCTGTTGCGGCCGAGCAGGGCGATCGGGATCGCGGTGAAGCCGTACCCGGGTTCGAACCCGGCGCGATGTCGACCCTGTACGCCGGCGATCTCGCTGACACCGCCCATCGCCGCGAGCGCGCCACCGATCACGAACACCAGCATGTACACCTTGTACGTGCTCATCCCAGCCTGCCGGGCGGCTTCGTCGTTCGACCCGACGAAGGTGATCTCGAAGCCGAGCCGAGACTTGCGCAACAGGACGTAGGTCGCCACGACCGCGAGAACCGCGACGAGCAGGCCGGCGTGGACGCCGGCGAACAGTTCTGGGATCGTCGCGGCGTCGGAGAACCGGTCGGACTGCGGGAAGTTACCCAGTCCGCCCTGCATCGGCCCACGTAGGAGGTAACTCTGGATCTCGAGGGCGACGAACGTCAGCAGTAGCGACGTGATGATCTCGTTGACGTTCCACGTCGCACGCAGCCACGCCGGGATCCCCGCCCAGATCCCGCCAGCGACGACCGCTGCGGCGAACATGAGGGGAACCAGCGCGACGCCGGGGAGCGAGAGGCTGATGCCGACCCACGTCCCGGCGAGTGCGCCGACGACGAGTTGCCCTTCGGCGCCGATGTTGAACAGCCCTGCCTTCAGCGGTAGATACACCGCCAGTCCGGTGAGGATCAACGGCACTGACTTGACGAGTGTCTCCGTGACGCCAAATTCGCTGGTGAGTGTGTCGACGAACATCGTCCAGTACGCCGCGCCCGGGTCGACACCGAGCGCGACTAGTGCGATCGCACTTACGGTGAGCGCAGCCAGAATGGTGAAAAGCGGCGCCGCGTACGCTAACCACAGCGGGACGTTCTCACGGGCCGCCACGTCGACCTCCACGTTCATTGCGCCTCACTCCCCCGTTCGGGTCCTTGCCCGGCGGTCGCTGCGGCCGACCCACCGCGATCAGCTTCCCCACCGCCAGTCATCTCCAGACCGACCTGTTCCCGGTCTGCTTGTTCGGGCGTGGTCTCGTGGACGATTTCGCCCTCGTAGATGACGAGGACACGGTCGCTCAGGTCGAATATCTCGTCGAGGTCTTCCGAGAGGAGCACGATACCCGTGCCCTCCGTCCGCTGGTCGAGGAGCGTCTCCCTGATGTACTCGATGGCCCCGACGTCGACGCCCCGGGTTGGCTGGTTCGCGACGAGCAGGTCCGGGTCACGGTGTATCTCGCGCGCGAGGATTAGCTTCTGGAGGTTCCCGCCGGAGAGTTCGCCGGCCTCTGTCTCGGCGACGTCGTGGACCCCGCGGACATCGAACGCCTCGACCAGCGCCTCGGCGTGTGCGCGGAGTTCTTCGTAGTCGAGGACGGCCCCGCTGCCGTACTGGTCGTCGCGGAAATCCTTCATCGCGGCGTTGTGCATCACAGAGAGGTCCGCGCCGCACCCATAGCGGAGACGATCCTCGGGAACGAACGAGACGCCGCTCTCGACGAACGCTCTGGGTTCGGCTCCTGTGACGTCGGCGCCGTCGACAACTAGCTCCCCCGCCGTCAACTCGCGCAGGCCGGCCAGGACTTCGGCCAGTTCCTTCTGTCCGTTCCCGCTCACACCCGCGATCCCAACCACCTCACCCTGATGAACTGTCAGGTCGATGCCCGAGAGGGCTTCGATCCCCCGGTCGTCCTCGGCTTCGAGGCCGTGAGCCCGGAGGACCGGTTCACCCAGTTCAGCCGGTTCCCTGTCGAGCTCGAACAATACTTCCCGACCGACCATCATCTCGGCGAGATCTGATCGAGTCACCGCAGACACGTCGACCGTCCCGACGTTTTCGCCCTTGCGAAGGACCGTCACCCGGTCGACGATCGACTCGACCTCCGTGAGCTTGTGCGTGATGAAGATGATCGAGAGGCCCTCGTCGGTGAGCCGTTCCAGCGATTCGAAGAGCCGCTCGGCCTCGGTCGGGGTGAGGACTGCCGTCGGTTCGTCGAGGATGAGCAGATCCACGTCCCGGTAGAGGGCTTTGAGTATCTCGACGCGCTGTTGCTGGCCCACGTCGAGTTCCCAGATCTTCGCGCCGACGTCGATGTCGAACCCGTACCGGTCGGCCAGACCCTGGATCCGTTTCTCGGGAACCTCGAGCCCGAGAGAGAGCTGCCCAGCCAGCGTCTGCACGAGTTTGTTCGACCGCAGGGACTCGGGAACCCAGCTCCCCTCATCGGTGTCCTCCCGGAACATCGCCGCGGGCTCGCGTTCCCCCAGTACGACGTTCTCGGCGACGGTCAATCGCGGAGTTAGCATGAAGTGCTGGTGAACCATCCCGATGCCGGCGTCGATCGCGTCCTGTGGCGAGGTAAGATCAAGCCGCTCACCGTCGAGATAGATATCGCCGTCATCCTGGGAGTAGAGCCCGTAGAGAATCTTCATCAGCGTACTTTTACCGGCGCCGTTCTCACCGAGCAAGCCGTGTATCTCGCCGCGCTCGACCGAAAGGTCGACACGGTCGTTCGCTACCACTCCCGGAAACTCCTTCAGGATCCTCTCCATCTGGAGGAAAGTTTGTTCAGACATAGGCAGCGTTCCTGGACCGGTATCCACGAACGACGCCCATAACTGTTTCTAATAGCCAAAATATCTCGCAATCGACGCCATTTGTCACATCCTAGTGTGCCACTCTCGACTCACTGACCACACGAGCGTGTGGACGCACTCACCGCGTTGTCGCCCGCGCCAATATGACCCCACTGGAGACGTGTGTATCAGGCCTTATACAGAGGAGACACCTTACAGGACAAGGGGAGAAATATATCGTACTAGTGGCCAGCTATAAGTAGCAACTATCGATGTGACGCCTATGGCCAGAGACTTGGACCGACGACGGTTCCTGACTGGTGTGGGTGCCGTCGCGACGACTGCGGTCGCCGGTTGTTCGGATGGCAGGCCGACCGGAGACGATACTACTGCCGATCCTGCCGGAGGCGACGATACTCATACCGACACGAACGGCGAAACGACCGGGACGACTGATGCAGAGACCGACCTGACGGCGGACACCGACGGGCAACTCCAGATGCTACAGGGCCCGATGGCGACGCTAGACCCGATCGGTATCTCGGGGCAACGGGAAGCCTGGGTAAACTGGCAGATCCACGAACGACTGTTCACGTACGTGGCTGGAACTCTCCCAGCGACTGGAGCGCTCGCCACAGACTACACCGTCTCGGACGACTACCTGACCTACGAGTTCACGCTGAAAGAGGGCGTCACGTTCCACGATGGAAGCGAGCTCACAGCAGCGGACGTGGTCTACTCGTGGCGGCGTCTCGCCGAGTCCGAAAACAACCGCAACTCGGAGAACCAAATCGTCGGGAACGTGATGAACATCGCTCACGATGAGACTGAGGACGGGGCCATCGTCCCGGATTCGATGGAACTCGAAGCGACGGGCGACTACACGCTAGAAATGACTCTCGAGACGCCGTTCCACAGCACGCTCGGACATCTCACGAATCTCCTGTTTTCCGTGATCCCGGAGGGGGCCGTCGGGGACATCGAGGGGTACGAGGGTGAGTTCGAGTACGACGAGTGGGTATCGACCCACGCAACCGGCACGGGCCCTTTCCAACTGGAGTCGTGGAGTCGCGGAAGCGAAGTCACGATATCGCGATTCGAGGAGTACCACGGGTCGGTCGCGAATCTCGACGGCATTCGCTGGCAGACCGTCGAGGATCCGAACGCTCGCTACACTCGCGCCGTCAACGAGCAAAACGCCGACATCTTCACGATACCGCGGTCTCAGTTCACTCCCGGCAATCGATCTATCGAGGACGATCTCGGGGGTGCAAGGCGGAGCGGGACGTACGGACCAGTCAACGGGACGACGCTCAACTACGGCGAGGCGGGCCTCCCCCGGACGCAGTATCTGATATTCCACACACTCAACGTCGAAAAGCCGGCGAGACGGGCTATCGCTCACGCACTTAATCACCGCGTGGTGACCGAACAGGCGACACAGGGGCTGGGGCAGCCGGCGTACTTCATCACGCCGCCGGTGGCGTTTCCCGGCGGGCCGGACAACTACCACGACATCGCCGAGAGCGAGTACCCGTACGGGTACGACAGTTCGAACATCCAGGCGGCCCGTGAGCTCATGGAAGCGGCCGGTTACAGTGCGGACAACCCCTACGAGACCTCGATCATGTACCCCTCGGACTCCCAGACGTCCCAGTGGGAGGCAGTGGCAAACTACCTGCGCGATCTGGGGGAAAGCGTGCATATCGATCTGGAGCTAGAGTCGTCACCGGGATCGACGTTGACGAACCGGGCGATCAACGGCGACTTCGACATCTACTGTTCGTACAACGCGCTGAAGTGGATGGAAGCGGACTCGACGCTCCAGTACGCCTACCCGAACAGATACACGTGGACCCGGTGGGGCCAGGCCGAAGACGGCACGACCGATGCGGCCGTGGAGGCCGCCGACGCGTGGGTCAAATACGAGGAGAACCGGGAGCCGACCGAGGAGGCACAGACGGCACGCAACGAGGCGTATCTCACCATGGAACGCGCCAACTGGGAAGACGTGACCGAACTGCCGCTGTGGCACCCGACTGACCAGGTGTACTGGTACGACTGGGTCGAGAACTACGAGGTCAACGGGCCGATGAATCGGCCCACGCTGAACGACATCTCGCTCGCTGACCGGTCCTAACGACTTGGGAAGAGGCACCTTCAGCCGCTGCCGGTTGCCGCCCGCGATCAGCGGTGCCAGCCCGGCGGTACCTCATTCCGCTACGAGTACCGAACTCCAAAACGAACACTCCACGATACAGATTCACATGACCGAGACGCACGACGCAGACCCGATTGAACAGGTTCGTGAACGCTCGCCGTTGCTTCGGGCCTACGACCAGCGGTTTCAGAACGAGACTCCCTTCGACTGCTTGCAGATCGGGGTCTCCGCCCCCTTGACTCCACACACTGGGTTGTTCGTCGACGTACTCGCGTCGGGCGGTGCCGACGTTCTGGTGACCGGTGAACCCGGGAGCACCCACGGAGACGTCGTCGATTCGCTAGATGGCCGGTCTGGCGTAACGCCGCTGGCCGAGCCTGGACTGACCGATGCTGAACTCGCAGACACGCGCCGTGTCCTCCTCGACCAGGAACCGGACCTACTGGCCGACGACGGCGCACAGCTCCTGGGAATGGTCCACGAGGAACGACCGGATGTCGCGGCCGGCATCCGCGGTGCCTGTGAGCAAACGACCGGCGGCATCACGCGACTCAGCGTGATGGACGAGTCGGGCGCGCTCGCGTTCCCCGTGTACGACGTCAACAGCACGCCAATGAAACACCACTTCGACAACGTCCACGGCACCGCGGAGAGTTCGTTGACGGCGCTCACCTCACTGACGAACGCCATGATCGCGGGCTCGGTCGCCGTCGTCGTCGGCTACGGGCACTGCGGTCGCGGACTCGCCCGGAAACTCAGGTCGCTCGGTGCGCGGACGCTCGTCACCGAAGTCGATCCGCGGAAAGCGCTCGAGGCGCTGGCGGACGGACACGACGTGCGACCACTCGTCGAGGCGGCGCCGGAGGCCGACTTCCTTCTCACCGCGACCGGTCGGTATCAGGTATTCAATCGCGAGCACGTCGACGTACTGTCCGACGGCACGGTCCTCGCGAGCATTGGCAGTCAGATCGAAATCGATACCGAGGCACTCTCGGCGCTGGCCGAGTCGGTCACCAGCCCGAAGCCAGGCGTCGAGCGCTACACGTTCCCTGACGGTCGACAGATCACGCTTCTCACCGGTGGCCGCGTTGTGAATCTCGCCGCCCCCGAGGGCGCTGGGAACCCGATCGAGATTATGGACACGACGTTCGCGATGATGGCTCGTGGATTGGCCGAGCTAGCCGGCGACATCGACCTCCCGCCGGGACTCCATCCAGTCCCCGCGGCGATCGACAGGGAAGTCGCTCGCGAGAAACTCACGGTCGAAGACGTCTCGATAGACGAACCATCCGAGGCACAGCGCGCGTACCATGAACAGTGGGAGCGTGACACGACGGACGCTGACCACGACCTGACGTCCTGACTTCCCCTGCGAACGGGTGCTGGTACTGTACTCGACCGGTCGGGTCGGTCCATCGCCTCGATATCGCTGTCCCCGTCAAGTCAGCCGCTCGATTAGATCGCGGTGGGATTCGTACTCCTCGGCCAGTCCCTCGTCTGCGAGTTCGTAGTTCACTTCGTCGAAGGCGGGCGTCACGTCGCAACCCACGAGCGCATGGCCGTAGTCGCGTTCGCCCGCTCCATCAGAAACAATCTCCGCGGCGAACCAGGTATCGTGTGGGATCGCTACCTGGAATCGGTCACGCCCGAGTAGAATGCTCTCCACGCCGTCTTCGTCAAGCACGTACAGCCGTAGCGGGTCACCGTGGTAGAAATGCCAGAGCTCGTCGGAGTCGATCCGGTGAAACGTCGAGAACTCGTCGGCCTTGAGGAGATAGTATATCGAAGAGGCGGTGGCCCTGTCGGTGTCGTACCGCTCCGGGAGGCCGTCGCCGTCGATGACGACATCAGACTCGTATGTCTCCGTGTAGTGGCCGCCCTCGCGGTGGTCGACGAGTCCAAGTCGGTCGATCCAGTAGTCGGCGTCACGGGTCCGTGTCATTGACGGCACAGGATTTCGAGCGAGGGGGCTTCAACGTCCCGGGGACACACACCCGGGCAGCTCAGAAATACGCCTGTACTCGGCCCCACACACGTGGCACGATCCGCCACACACGCCGAAGCTATTTCTGAGAGAACGGGATGGCTGGCGGTATGACAGTCGACCTCGACGTGCTCGTCCTGCCGGCGTTCGACGACAGCGACAGACCTCACGGCGAAGTCGCGCCGTGGGAGGACGCGTACGACATCACCCACGAAGTTGCAATCGACGGCACGCCGGCACCGCTGTGGTATACCGACAGCGGCATCGGCGTCATCACGACGGGGATCGGAAAAGCCCCCGCCGCAGCGACGACGACGGCCCTGCTGACCTCCAACAGGGTCGACCTTACCGACGCGCTCGTCCTCTCGGTCGCCTGTGCCGGCGCGCCGCCCCAAATCCCGATCGGGTCGGTAGTTATCACCGAGAGCGTCGTCGACTGGGACAGCAAGTACCGCTTTGATTCTGACGCTGAGGACAGGCCGATCGCCATCAATCCGTACACCAGCGACCACAGCGTGTACGAACTCGACGACGGTTTGATCGAGGAGATCCGGGCTCTTGCGGAGTCGGTCGATCTCGCGACCGGTTCGGACTGTGTGCTGGGCGACGGCGGCCAGGCGGTCAGCTCTGAGCCCGAAGTCCTGATGGGTGCGAACCTCTGCGGTGACGAACTGTGGCACGGGCCAGAACTCGCGGGACAGGCCGAATGGCTTGTCGACCAGTACGGTTGTTCCCCGTACCGTGTGACGGCGATGGAGGACGTGGGTACCGCGATGGTGTTAGATCGGTTTGACCGACTCGACCAGTACTGTAGCATCCGTGGTGTCTCGAACCACGACCGGCTGGAATCGGAGACGACGGACGGCGCGACTGGCCTTGTCGCGGACGCCCGGCTCCGTCTCAGCGTGGAAAACGCTGCCGCGGTCGCACGACCAGTTGTCGATGACCGCCTCGCGTGACCAGCCGGTGTCGCCGCTGTAGTCGCCGTCCAGCGCCCGACCCGATCAGATCGATGGCCGGGCGTCTCTGCGGAGCGTCGGCGATATTGTCTCCCTCCTCTTCCTTTCCACAATCGAGCGATTCGATCGCGGAGGATCGGATGGATGTATATATTCATTGGATGTATTTGGTCATATGGGTACTATATCAGGATATATTGTGGGGCATATCATATTATCGGACAGATATAAGTGCCCCCTCTCGATGGTAGGTGGTATGCCCAGAGAGCTGGAGAGGCGGACGTTCCTGACGAGCGTCGGAGCAGTCGCGACGTCCGCGGTCGCAGGTTGTTCGGGTGGCCCGGCGGACGGCCCGACCGACACCGAATCGACCGGCGACGGCGACGCCGACACCGACCCCACCGGGGACGGCGGAACAGAAGAGTCGAGCCCCGGTAGTGGGACGGACGGCCCCGGTGGTGACGAGCTTCAGATGCTGACGAACCCGATCGGAACCCTCGACCCTATCGGTGCGACGGGATCGAGGGATAACTGGGTTATCTGGCAGACGCACGAATCGCTGTTCACCTACGAGGGAGGGACGACGCCCGCTGTCGGGGACCTGGCGACGGACTACACCGTCTCCGGTGACTACCTGACCTACGAGTTCACGCTGAAAGAGGGCGTCACGTTCCACGACGGAAGCGAGCTCACAGCAGCGGACGTAGTCTACTCGTGGCGGCGCCTCGCCGAGTCCGACAACAACCGTGGCAACACCGACCACATCGTCAACGGCGTCATGAACGTCGCGCACGAGGAGACCGAGGACGGTGAGATCGTTCCGGACTCGTTGGCGATCGAAGCGACGGGCGACCACACTGTCGAGATGACCCTCGAGACGCCCTTCCACGGGACACTCGGACAGATCGCCGACCCGAACTTCGCGCCGATCCCGGAGGGGATCGTCGGGGATATCGAGGGGTACGAGGGCGAGTACGAGTACGACGAGTGGGCGTCGAACCACGCGACCGGCACCGGGCCGTTCCAGCTCGAATCGTGGAGCAGCGGGAACGAGGTCACCGTCTCGCAGTTCGAGGAGTACCACGGCTCGGTCGCGAACGTCGACGGCATTCGCTGGCAAATCGTTGAGGATCCCAACGCTCGCTATACTCGTGCCGTGAACGAACAGAACGCCGATATCTTCGACATCCCCCGTTCGCAGTTCGACCCGAGCCTGCTGGAGCAGACCGAGGAAGGCGAGAACCGGACGCTGGGGACCTACGGGCCGGTCAACGGGACGACGTTGAATTACGGGCAGGCCCCACTTCCGCAGACCCAGTTCCTGCAGTGTAACACGCTAAACGTCGAAAAACCAGCGAGACAGGCGCTGGCGTACGCGATCGACCAGAACGCGATCGTGGAGGAAGCGACCAAGGGACTGGGCGAACCAGCGTATTTCATCACGCCGCCGGTTGCGTTCCCCGACGGGTCAGGGGAGTACGACCGGATCGCCGAAGAGTATCCGTACGGCTACGGCGAGTCCGACATCGCCACTGCCCGGCAGGTCATGGAGGACGCCGGCTACAGTCAGGACAACATGTACGAAACCACGTTCCAGATCAAATCGGACACGCGGGCGTCCGTGTGGGAGTCGGTCGCGAGTTACGTCCGCGACCTGGCCCAGACCGTTCACATCGATCTGACGATCGAGCCCGCCCCGTCGTCGACACTCGTGAACCGGGCGATCGAGGGCAACATCGACATCTTCGGGAACTACATGGACCTCTCGTGGATCGAGGCCGACGCCGGCCTGCAGTACTCTCGGCCGACCCCGTCGGCATGGACACGGTGGGGTCAGGGCGAGGACGGTATGACCGAGGCCGCTCAGCGCGCCGCCGACGCCTGGAACGAGCAGTACCTGGAGAACCGGGTCCCGACCGACGAGGCTCAGGCGGCCCGCAACGAGGCGTATCTCACCATGGAACGCGCCAACTGGGAAGATGCGGCCCAGATCCCGCTGTGGCACCCCACGACCCAGCTGTACTGGTACGACTGGGTCGAGGACTACGAGTTCACCGGCCCGCTCCGGCGGACCAAGTTCAACCACGTCTCGATCGGTGATCGCTCGTGACCGCTCCGCTACGCCGAACCATGATTCGACCGCTATCCACGATTCACGACTGGGGGGCCCGCGACAGTCCCGTTCTGGGGACTGAGAGTTCTGTTCTCGCCACGGGGGGTCGCGTACAGATGACGGAGGGACAACCGTGAGCGAGGCGGGGACCGGCGGCTGGGCGCAGGTACTCGAAGAGCTGGACGCGATGGCCGCGGATCTCGAGCAGAGCGGCTGGAGGACGATCAGCGTCGCGGCGGGCGACTCCGCAGCCGTCACTGCCGAGACGGGCCGCACTGACCGGCACGGATACGCGTACGTGATCCCGGGCGACGAGGCCGACGCATTTGCTGACGCGTTCGTCACCGATGGGTTCCCGCGGACCGACGTGTACCGGGCGGGTTCGAGCACGCACCTCTACCTCCTGACGGTGCTCAGGGACCCACCGACGGAGGCGGCGATTCTCCTCGCCGGCGCGCTCGAACGACAGCGGCTGGGCCCGTGTCGTCGCGCCGCGATGGACGCCGGGAGGATGTACACGCACGTCTTCAGGGTCGACGGAACGCGCGTCGGGACCTTCGAGCACGGCGACCCGACGCCGTTCTTTCCGGACGACCGCTGACGCCGACGCGGGCGCACGCGGTTCGACCGGGGAATCCGAGATAATACCACGAAGCAAGCGACCACGATTCGATGTGCCAACGATAAACGATATATATGGTTGTTTCGGACATGGGACGTAGATTGACTGGACAAATGGGAATAGAAGACCGCCCGCCCGCAGGGGGCCGGTAGGAATGAGCCGCTGGCGGTACTTTCTCCGGCGGGTCGCGCTGTCGGTACCGGTGTTGCTGCTCGGGGGGACGTTCACGTTCCTCGTCTTCCGGTTCAGCCCGATCGATCCGGCCGCGTCGATCGTCGGCACGGCGTCCACCGAGGAGGGGCTCGCGGAGTACTACCGCATTCGCGAGCAGCTGGGGCTCTCTCAGCCGGTTCTGGTCCACTACCGGAAGTACATGGTGGATCTTTTCACCCTCGACCTCGGGCAGTCCTGGGTCGTCTCGCAGGGGACGCCGACGATCGAACTCCTGCGAACCTACGGCGCGCGGACGCTCTGGCTGGGCCTGTGGTCCGTGCTGATTCCGATCCTGATTGGCATCCCGCTCGGGGTGTACGCAGGGCTGCACTCGAACACGAAAGGCGACTATCTGGTCTCGAGTTTCGGGATCGTCTGGCGGGCGATGCCGAACTTCTGGCTGGCGATCATTCTGTTGGCCGTGCTGTCCCAGTCTCAATCGATGCTTGGATTCGACTGGACTAGTCTGGGTCCAGACATCTCGCTCATCGGTACGCCGGATCTTACGAACCTCACCACCGTCGAGGGATTTCTGGCCGCGACGAAACAGATCCTGCCGCCCGCGGTCGTTCTCGGGTCTGCGTCGATGGGTAGCGAACTCCGGATCGCCCGGACGTCCGTCCTCGAGACGATCAACTCGGGCTACGTCGAGACGGCGCGGGCGAACGGCGTTCCGCGGCGACTCGTCGTCTGGAAACACGTCCTGCGGAATTCGCTGGTCCCCCTCGTGCCGACGGTCACCAACGAGGCGTTCCTGCTCATCGGCGGGTCGGTCATCGTCGAGGTAGTGTTCGGGATCCACGGCATCGGCTGGCTGTTCTTCCAGGCGGCGCTGAACGCAGACATGTCGCTGGTGACGGCGCTCGTGTTCGTCTTCATCGTCGTCGTCGTCGCGATCAACATCCTGCAGGACTTCCTGTACGCGCTCATCGACCCGCGGGTGGGATACGATGCCCGGTGAGGAGACTGACGGGCCGGCGCACGAGGACCTGTCGTACGCGATCGACGATCGGCCGCTGACGGCCCGCCTCCGCGAGGCCCCCGGTCCCGCACTGCTGTGGGCGCTCGGAGCGACCGTGCTGGTCGCGCTCGAAGCCAGCCACGTCGCCAGCGGCGCGCTGCAGCTGGGCGGCCTCTCGGCCGACGCAGCGGGGGGCGCCGCGAACGTGACGTCGACCGCGGTGGCCGGCGGCGGAGCGGGCGCGGCCGTCACCGTCGGCCTGCTCGGATTCGGCCTCTTCGCGGTCGGCCTCGCCGTCGCGACGTGGACCGGGATGACCGCGGTCGGCCGCCTGACCGACCGGTTCGCGGTCCGCGGTCGGCGGCTCCTCGACGGCGCGGCGTTCGGCGCGGCGCTCGGTGTGACTGGAGGAATCGCCCTGTTTGTCGGCATCGGCGACGTACTGCTGGTCCTCGGAGAGTGGGTCGGGCGCGGCCTCCGGGCCGTCGAGTCCCTGCCGGCGCTCACCTCGCGCGAGACGATTCCCAACCGCGGGTACCGGGCGGCCGACGGCACGTGGCAGGGAACCTTCATGGGGCTCTCGCCCGCCTACGCGTGGGCGCTGCGCGTGCTCGTCGTCTACGGGTACGCCGCGGCCTGCCTGGGCTGGGTCTGGCTCGGTTACCGCTGGTTTCGCGAGCACTACCGGCGCGTCGACTGGACGCCCCGTGACGACGTCGTCCGGCGGTTACGTTCGCACCGCTGGGGACAGTTCGGCATGGTGATCACGTTCCTGTTCCTGACGATGGCGCTGTTCGCGCCGTCGCTAGCGACGACGACCGCAGAACAGAACCTCTACGCGCCCTTTTCGCACTCGATCGAGTACTACGACTCGGCCTCGGGGTCGGTCCAGTCGATCCTCGTGGGTGAGGCAAACCTCCAGACCCAGTCGGAGGGGTACGCCGACTCGAACGTCGGGCCGATGAGCTACGACCGGTTCGACCGGTTCCACCCCGCCGGCACGCTGACCAACGGGAAGGACCTGTGGACGTTCCTCACCTACGGCGCTCGCGTCTCGCTCGTGATCGGTCTGCTGAGCGTCGGCGCGAGCACCGTGTTCGCGACCGCTTTCTCGCTGCTGTCGGCGTACTACCGCGGCGTCGTCGACCTCGTGCTGGTCGTCACCGGCGACACGATCATGGGCGTCCCCCGGTTGCTGATGTTGATCCTGCTGATCGTGATCCTCTCGGACACCTGGCTATCCGGACTCTACAACGGCGGCATCCTGCTGGGGCTGGCGCTCGCCGCCACGGGGTGGCCGTTCCTGTGGCGGTCGTTCCGCGGGCCGACGCTCCAGGTCGCCGAGGAGGAGTGGGTCGACGCCGCGCGCAGCTACGGGCAGTCCCCGACGGGGATCATGCGACTGCACATGCTCCCGTACCTCGTCGGCTACGTCCTGATCTACAGCTCGATGGTGCTGGGCGGGGTCATCCTCGCCGTCGCCGGCCTCTCGTTCCTCGGGTTCGGAATCACCGAGCCAACGCCGGAGTGGGGCCGCGCCGTCAGCCTCGGCCGCGAGTACGTCGCCTCCCACTCCTGGCACATCTCCCTGCTCCCGGGCGTCATGATAACGCTCGTCGTCATGGGGTTCAACGCGCTGGGCGACGCGCTCCGCGACGCGGTCGACCCCAAGGCTGACCAGGGAACCGGGTCCACCGGCGAGACCGAGGCCCGAGGGGGTGGCGTGTGAGCGACCCCATTCTCTCCGTCCACGACCTCCGGACGACGTTCCGGACCGACCGGGAACTCGTCAGGGCCGTCGACGGCGTCTCCGTCTCGATGGAACCCCGTGAGACGCTGGGAATTGTCGGCGAGAGCGGCTCGGGCAAGAGCGTCACGGCGCGGTCGATCTTGGGACTCGTCGACGACCCGGGGCGGATCCACACGGACAGCCGGATCCGCTATCACGACCCGGCGTTCGTCCAGCGGATGGCGCGCAAGCACCGGGACCGCACCTTCTGGGCTGACGACGCCGAGGACGCCGAAGACCCGCCAGACGGGACGTTCGTGGCGGTCACGGAGGGAAAGCGACTGGGGGACGACGCCGTCGTCGAGGAGGGGGCGGTCGACTTGGTGGCCGCACCCGAATCGGTCGTCCGCCAGGTTCGGGGCAGCGAAATCGCGATGGTCTCGCAGAACGCCCTCTCTAGCCTCGACCCGGTCTACACCATCGGGAACCAGATCGAGGAACTGCTGAAGATCCACCGGGGTCTCTCCGGTAGGGAGGCGACCGAGACGGCCGAGGAACTGCTCCGGAACGTCGGCATTCCCGACCCGGAACGACGCCTCGACGAGTACCCCCACGAGTTCTCCGGCGGGATGCAACAGCGGGCCGTCATCGCGCTCGCGCTGGCCTGTGATCCGTCGGTACTCATCTGCGACGAGCCGACGACGGCGCTGGACGTGACCATCCAGGCGCAGGTCCTCGAGCTGCTGGCGCGCCTCCAGCGCGAGCGTGACCTGTCGATCGCCTTCATCACGCACGACATCGGGGTCATCGCCCAGATAGCGGACTCGGTCGCCGTGATGTACGCCGGCGAGGTGGTCGAACGCGCCCCGGCCGGTCGGATCTTCGACGACCCGAAACACCCCTACACGCAGGGCCTCCTGCGGAGCGTCCCCGGGCTGGCCGACGACCTGTCGCGGCTCCCGACGATGGAGGGGAGCGTCCCCACGCCGAACGAACGGGCGTCGTCCTGTCGGTTCGCGCCCCGGTGCCCCGAAGCCACCGCGGAGTGCGGGGCGGTCCATCCCGAGCACGTGCCGGTGGGGGACGACCAGGACCGGCCGGCGACCGAGGCCGATCACACGGCCGCGTGCTTGCTGTATCCCGACTCCCTGCCAGCCGACGAGCGGATCCGGCGACACGACGGGACGGACCGGCCGCAGTCGTCCGACGACGGGGCCGCTCCCGGCGGTCCGGGGGTGAACGAATGAGCGACTCACGCGCGGATGTCCGAACCGATACCGAGCCCGCCGAGGCCGCGGGGACGGCGAGCGACCCGCTTGTCTCCGTCGAGGGACTGCGAATCTACTACGAGAGCGACCGGCTATTCGGCGGGAGGCCCGTCAAGGCCGTCGACGGCGTCTCATTCGAGATCCAGCGCGGTGAGACGTTCGGACTGGTGGGCGAGAGCGGCTGTGGGAAGACCACGCTCGGTCGGAGCATCCTCCAGCTCGAGGACGTGACCGCCGGGAACGTGACCGTCGACGGGACGGACGTCACGTCCCTCGACGGGCGTGAGCTCAAGCAGTGGCGTCGGAACGCCCAGATCGTCTACCAGAACCCGACGTCGAGCATCAACGAGCGGATGACGGTCGGCGAGATCGTGCGGGAACCGCTGGACATCTACGACCAGGGGACGGAGGCCGAGCGCCGCGAGCGCGTGACCGCGCTCCTCGACCGCGTCGGCCTCCAGCCGGAGCACTATTACCGCTACCCCCACCAGTTCTCCGGCGGCCAGCGCCAGCGCATCGGTATCGCCCGTGCGCTCGCGCTCGAACCCGAGTTCGTCGTCCTCGACGAGCCTGTGTCGGCGCTCGACGTGAGCGTGCAAGCGAAGATCCTCAACCTCCTGATGGATCTTCAGGAGGAGTTCGACCTGACGTACCTGCTGATCGCCCACGACCTGAGCGTCGTCCGGCACGTCTGCGACCGGGTCGGCGTCATGTACCTCGGGAAGCTGATGGAGGTCAGCCCCACCGATCAGCTGTTCGACTCGCCCGCGAACCCGTACACCCGGTCGCTCCTGTCGGCGATCCCCCGGCCCGACCCCGACGAGGACCTCGACAGGATCACACTCCGGGGGACGCCGCCGAACCCCCGGGATCCGCCCAGCGGTTGCGTCTTCTCGACGCGGTGCCCGTTCGCGATCCGACCCGAGGAGTTCGAGGATGTCGATCCCGAACTGCTCGACCGCGTCGAGGAGTTCCGGGAGGTCGTCCGCGAGCGCGACCGTGCCGGTCCATCACTCGTCGAGCGACTCGCTGACGCTATCGGCCTTGGCGAGGAGTCGACGGCGTTGCGGGACGTCAGGAACGAACTATTCGACGCCGATCTGCCGCCTGCGGTCGCGGATCCCGTCGATCGCGCGGTCGATCTCGCGGCGGACGGCGAGACCGGTGCCGCCCGCGAGGTGCTGGACGAGGCCTTCGGCGGCGTCTGCGAGTCCGAGGCGCCGGCGCAACACGCGGTCGGCGAGGGTCGCACGAGCCGCTGCTACCGCCATCGCGAGGAATACACCGAACCCGAAGCCATCGATCGCCACGGCGATCCGCTCGGCGGGTGAAACCGGGTAGAACGTCCGCTAGCGGGCGGTTCGACGCTACGGGAGCACCCGATCGAGGGTCGCTGTGACGATGTCGCGGTACAGATCGCCGTCGGCGTCGAGCGCGACGGACGCGTTGGGGTCGTTACCCGTCGTTTCCTGGATATCACAGGCCAGCGCGCCCTGGGCCAGCCCGTCGTCGGCGCCGACCTCGACGTAGTGCGGATCGAAGTCGAGGACGTCCTCGTCGACCAGCCCGGCGATCGCAAGCGCGTCGTGGATGGCGGCGGTCTCGATGCCGTAGCGGTCGAGGTCGTCCTCGGAGTAGTAGGTCGTCCACTCGTAGACGGCGTCGCTCCTCGGGTCTCCCCGCGAGAGCGATTCGATCCAGTCGGCCGGCAGCGTGGAATACCGGGTCGCGTCCAGCGGGACGATTGCGGGTTCGGTGTCCCGGACGACGCGGCGGGCCGCGTGGGGGTCGCCGTAGAAGTTCGCCGACGCCAGCGGCGTGACGTTGCCTCCGACGAAGGCGGATCCGCCCATGATAACCATCTCGTCGAGGAGGTCGGGCAGATCGGGTTCGAGCGCCAGCGCCAGCGCGACGTTGGTGAGGCGGCCGACGGCGGCGAGGGTGAGTTCCCCCTCGTGGTGTCGGGCCTGGTCGACGATGAACTGCGCGGCGTGGGCGTCGACGGGCGCCGTCGCCTCCGTCGGTTCCGGCACGTCCCCCCTGATCCCGCCCGGACCGTGGATGTGTTCTGCGGTGTCGAGCGGAACCAGGAGCGGCTCGTCCGCCCCAGCCGCGACGGGGACCTCGGTCCGGTCGAACAGTTCGAGCACGGACCGGGCGTTCCGCGTCGTCGCGTCGGTCGGCGCGTTCCCGAAGACGGTACTCAGCCCGACGACCTCCAGTTCGGAGTGTTCGAGCGCGAGCAAGATTGCGATCGCGTCGTCACAGCCCGGGTCCGTATCGATGAGGAGCGGCGTCGTCATCGCCGATGCTACCGGGGTCTCTCACAAAACTGTGGGGGCGGCCGGGCGTCCGCACATCGACCTGTGGATGCGGAGCAACACCGGCCACAGCGCTGTGGGCGGTGTGCGGCCGTCGAACTGGCGGCGCTCGGTGTGGACCGTCCTCGGACAGTCGATCGCCGGTACATTCAACACCGTCGGCGCGGCCGATACACCAATGGTCTACACGGCACCGACTGAGACGGACACACGGCTATCGGAGGCCGAACGGGTCGCTCGACTCGAACCGCCGGACGGCCCGGTCGACGTCGTGCTCGACACGGACGCGTACAACGAGATCGACGACCAGTTCGCCCTCGTCTACGCGCTCCTGTCGGACCGGATCGACGTCGAGAAGGTGTACGCCGCGCCCTTCCATAACGACAACTCGACCGGTCCGGGCGACGGGATGGAAAAGAGCTACGAGGAGATACGGCGGCTCCTCGAACTTCTCGACCGGCCCGACGCGGACGAACTCCCACTCCGGGGCGGGGCGGAGTACATGGCGGACGCCGACGGTCCGGTCGAAACCGAGGCGTCGGCCGACCTCGTCGAGCGGGCGCGGGACCGCGGCGGTGACGACCCGCTCTACGTGATCTCCATCGGCGCACCGACGAACGTCGCCTCGGCCATCGAGCGGGCGCCGGAGATCGCCGACGGCGTCGTCGTCGTGTGGCTCGGCGGCCACCCCCTGTCGTGGCACACCGCACGCGAGTTCAACCTCCTGCAGGACCTCCGCGCCTCGCGGGTCCTCTTCGACAGCGGCGTCCCGCTCGTCCTGATCCCGTGCAAGAACGTCGCCGAGCACGTCCGGACGACGATCCCCGAACTGGAGGCGCACCTCGGGGACGGCGGGCCGGTGAGCCAGTTCCTGCTGGAGCGAGTCGCCGAGTGTCGAAGCCGCCGCGACGCGTCGGGGGCGTGGTCGAAACCGATCTGGGATATGGCGCCGGTGGCGTACCTCCTTGAACACGAGTGGGTGCCGACCGATCTGGTCCACAGCCCGTGGCTCTCCGCGGACCTGCGGTACGGGCGCGACTCCAGTCGACACCTGATACGCGTCGGGCGAGACGCCCGTCGCGACCTGATCTTCGACGACTTCTTCGACAAACTCGGGTCCCTGTAGCCGTCGGAGAGCCGACGCATACGGGGGACTGCGATTCGGCCGTGGCACCCGTAGGCTTACAAGACGCGTGGTTCCAGAGGCACCAACTCATGGATCTCGCTGTGCGGAACGGACGAATCTATCGCGACGGCGCCGTCGAAGCCGGAACACTCGGCGTCCGCGACGGGCGGATCGAGACGATCACCGACGAGAACGACTCGCTCTCGGCGGACCGGACGATCGACGCCGACGGCGGACTCGTCCTCCCGGGACTGGTGAACGCGCACACTCACTCACCGATGACGCTCTTGCGCGGGTACGCCGACGACTTGCCGTTCGAGACGTGGCTCAACGACCGCATTCAGCCCGCCGAGGACGATCTCACTCGCGAAGACGTCCGCGCGGGGGCGCGACTCGCGGCGCTCGAGATGATCCGCTCCGGGACGACGGCGTTCGCGGACATGTACTTCGGCATGGACGCCGTCGCCGAGGTGGTCGAGGAGGTCGGCCTCCGGGCGACGCTCGGCGCGGGCGTCATCCTCGACGACCCGGAACCAGATGTCGACGGGGACGAGCGCCTCGCGGACGTCGCCGCGTTCACCGAGGCGTACGACGGCGCCGCCGACGGCCGGATCCGGACGATGGTCGCACCGCACGCACCCTACACGTGCTCTGACGCCGTGCTCGAAGCGCTCTCCGACCGGGCCGCCGACGCCGGACGGCCGTATCACCTCCACGTCAACGAGACGGTCGGCGAGGTCGAGCGGCTCCGCGAGGCGTACGGGACCGATCCGGTCGTCCACCTCGACGAACTGGGCGTCCTCGACGGACGGACCTTCGCCGCTCACTGCGTCCACCTCACAGACGACGAGATCGGGACCCTCGGGGACCGCGGGGTGAGCGTCGCTCACTGCCCCGCGGCGAACGCGAAACTCGGTGCGGGCATGGCGCCCGTGGACGCGCTCGTCGATGCTGGCGTGAACGTCTGTCTCGGGACCGACGGGGTCGCGTCCAACAACTCGCTGGACATGCTGGAGGAGATGAAACTGGCGGCGCTCGTGGCGAAAGCCCGTGACCGCGACGCGACGGCGCTCGACGCCGAAACCGTCGTCGACATGGCGACGGTCAACGGCGCGGCGGCGATCGGCCACGGGAGCGGCCGGCTCGCTCCCGGCGAACCGGCGGACTTCATCGTCCTGGACGCCGGGTCGCCACAGCTTACGCCGGGACGCGACCTGCTCTCCCACGCGGTGTACGCCGCTACCGGCGGCGACGTGGTCACGACGGTCGTTGACGGCCGCGTCCTGATGCACGAGCGCGAGGTCGAGACGCTCGATGCCGCGCAGGTCCGTGCCGATGCCGAGCGAGCGGTCGCGACTGTGGACTGGAGCTGACCCACTTCGTCGAGACCACGGGTCGCTCGTCGCCGCCACGGCATGCCCGAACGGCACCACATCTGCGTGTGGCACACGCTATGGCGCCTCTCGCGGCCGACAATATTGGTGCCGAGGGGTAGCTTTAATTGGACCTCAATAGACTCGTTACCAGATGTCATGCGTCGGCGATGCGACGGAGCGCACGCTGACGACAGCGACACACCACGATCATGACCAGGAAGATCTCACGACGAAACGCGATTCGGAGTATCGGCGCTGCTGGCCTGTTCGCGCTGGCCGGCTGCAGCGGTGACGGAGACGGTGGCTCGGAAGACGGCGGTTCGGGGGGCGGAGGCGTCGGGAGCGACGGCGCTGACGGCGGCGCCACCGAAACCACGTCCGGAAGCGGCGGAACCGGGGGAACGACCGCGTCTCCGAGTACCGCGGGAACTGATGGGGAGACGGTCCGCGCCGCTTGGGTGTACAACTCGGAAGTCGGCGACCTGGGTTGGTCCTGGGCGCACAACGAGGGGCGGATCGCGGTCGCCGAACGGTTCGACTGGCTGGAGACCGCCTACACTGAAGCGGTCGCACCGGCCGACTCCGAGCGGGTATTCCGGCAGTACGCGAACGATGGCTACGACATCGTCTTCGGGTGCACGTTCGAGTACCAGGACCCGATGTACTCCGTCGCCGAGGACAACCCCGACACGATCTTCGAGCACAACACCGGGTACCGGACCCGTGAGAACATGGGCCGATACATGGGACGGATCTACCAGGCCCGCTATCTGGCGGGACAGGCCGCCGGGATGGTGACCGAGGAAGACTCGATCGGATACGTGGCAGCGTTTCCGATCCCGGAGGTCATCCGCGGCATCAACGCCTTCGTGCTCGGCGCGCGCTCGGTCAACGACGCGGTCACGACGCAGGTCAGGTGGACCAACTCCTGGTTCGACCCCCCGACCGAGAGCGAGGCGGCGAACGCGCTGGTCGACGAAGGCGTGGACGTGATGGCCCAGCACCAGGACTCCCCCGCGGCGCTGACAGCCGCGGCCGACGCCGACATCTGGGCGACCGGCTACGACGCGCCGATGGCCGAACAGGCCGGCGAGAACTACCTCACGTCCCCCATCTGGCACTGGGAGGAGTTCTACGCGCCGACCCTCCAGTCCGTCTACGAGGGCGAGTGGGAGGCCGACTCGTACTGGGAGGGGATCGACTCGGGCATCTGCAGTATCGACGACTGGGGGCCGGAGGTCCCTCAGGACGTGAAAGACACCGTTTCGACCGCGCGCGAGGAGATCGTGAACGGCGAACTCGACGTCTGGACCGGCTCGAAGTTCGAAGGCGAATCCGACGAGTTCCTCTTCCAGCAGATGAGCAGTTTCGTCGAGGGCATCGACGGCGAAGTACCGAACTGACGACCGGGTACCGACGGACCCCCCGGCGGGGCTGTCCCACACCGGCCCTGTTTTCGTCTCAACGACGTCGCACAGCGTTGCTACACCTGGCAATCGGCGGGTGACCGGGAAAAGTATATACGGTGGCTCACTCCACCGTTCGGCAATGGGAACGCGAATCAACGCGCGCTGGGTGCGGTGTGATAGACTCGGTACCGACGGGAGAGCCCGATGAGCGACGACGACCGCGTCGACCTGCTCGTCCGGGGGACGCTCGTCGACGTCGTT
This sequence comes from Halosimplex yunnanense, assembly GCF_054504345.1. Lineage (NCBI taxonomy): Archaea > Methanobacteriati > Methanobacteriota > Halobacteria > Halobacteriales > Haloarculaceae > Halosimplex > Halosimplex yunnanense. The sequence goes on from NZ_JBTJEL010000027.1 coordinate 94,082, forward strand.
ACTGGACGACTGACGGAGACGCCAGTGGCGGTCGCCGACGGCGAGATCGTGGCGCTCGAGGAGCGACCCGCGGTCCGCGAGATCGAGGCGGAGTACATTACGCCCGGGCTGATCGACGCCCACATGCACGTCGAATCCTCGATGGTGACGCTGCCGAGATACGGCCGGGCGGTCGTTCCGCGCGGTGTCACGAGTGTCGTCCACGATCCGCACGAGATCGCGAACGTCCTCGGGACGGCCGGCGTCGAGGGCATGATCGCCGACGCGGCACAGACGCCGCTGAAAGCCCGATTCACCGTTCCCTCGTCGGTACCGGCGTCGCACCTGCAGGACGGCGGTGCGACCATTGGCGTGGACGCCGTCGCGGACCTGCTCGACGCGGACCGGGTGGTCGCGCTGGGCGAGGTAATGAACATCCCCGGCGTGCTGGCCGGCGACGAGACCGTCCACGGGAAGATAGCGGCCGCGCGGGAGCGCGGCCTCGCGGTCGACGGCCACGCCCCGCGAGTACGGGGCAGCGACCTGCAGGAAGTCGCGCGATTTCTCGACAACGACCACGAGAGCATCACGCTCCCGGAGGCCCGTGAGAAGGTCGCTGCCGGGCTGCGCGTCTATCTCCGCGAAGGCTCGTCGAGCAAGAACCTCGCGGACCTCGTCGGGCTCGTCGACGAAGTCGACTCCCGGCGCCTCTCGCTGTGCACTGATGACCGCGACGTCGTCGATCTGGTCGAACGCGGCGGGGTCGACTTCGCGGTCGCGAAGGCGATCGAACTCGGCGTTGACCCCGTCGAGGCGGTCCAGCTGGCGACGATCAACACCGCCGAGAGCTACGGTCTGCCGTTCGGCCGCGTCGAACCCGGCGCGCCCGCCGACCTCGTCTTGCTGTCCGATCTGGAGTCCTGGGACGTCTCGCACGTGATCGTCGACGGGGAGGTCGACCCGACCGCGGACGGCGAGCCGCCTGCCTCGGCGATCGCGACCGACACCGTCTCCTTCCCGCCGGTGGCCGCAACCGACCTCGCGCTCGAACACAACGGACCGGGGCCGGTGGAGGTCCGCGTCATCGACGCCGTCGGCGGCCTCCAGACAGCACGGATGCAGGCGTCGGTCCCCGTCGAACCGACGCCTGACGAAGCGACGACGGCGCTCGCCGCCGACACTGCGGCCGATCTGCTTCCGATCGCGGTGATCGAACGCCACGGTGGCGACGGCGGCATCGGCCGCGGCTTCGTCCACGGGCTCGGGCTGGACCGCGGCGCCGTTGGGTCGACCGTGGCACACGACGCACACAACTGCATCGTGGCCGGCGCCGACCACGACTCCATGGCGACGCTCGCGAATCACTTGCGAGCGGTCGGCGGCGGGGTCGGCGCCTACGACCCCGAGGACGACAGCGTCACGTCGCTCTCGCTCCCCGTCGGGGGACTGATGTCCGACGACCCGCTCGCGGCGGTCAAAGCGCGCTTCGAGGCCGTCGAAGCCGCCGCGCGGGACCTGGGACTGTCCCACGACGGCGGGCTCATGGAGCTGTCGTTCCTCGCGCTGGAGGTCATCCCGGAGTACCGCCTCACCAACAACGGACTGGCCGACGCCGAACGGTTCGAGCACGTCGACGTCGTCGTCGATTGAGGCGAACATCTTGCCCGGAACATGTACAGAAATACTCGAATTATATACCGACATTGAAGTTAATATGCGAGTAATGTGGAAGAATATCCACACATCGCCGATAAAATAGCATATATTAAGTACCTCTTTCCGTAACGCGTAGTCGGATAGGTAATGGTTGACACAGACGAGACTATTTCGAGACGAAACGTACTGAGCGCGCTCGGAACCACGGGTGCGGTCGCACTCGCCGGATGTAGCGGTGGGGGCGACGGTGGCGGCGGGATCGACGCCGGTGACGGAAGCGACGGCGGAACCGGGACGCCGGTCGGTACCACGACGAGCGGCGACGGCGGGTCCGGGATGGACTCGGTCACGGCGGCCTGGGTGTACATCTCCGAGGTCGGCGACATGGGCTGGTCGTGGTCGCACAACGAGGGTCGCAAGACCGTCGACGAGAAGTACGACTGGCTGGAGACGGAGTACACGGAGGCGGTCGCGCCGGGTGACGCCGAGCGGGTGTTCGAGCAGTACGCCCAGGGTGACGCCGACATCGTCTTCGGGACGACCTTCGACTACCAGGACCCGATGGCGACCGTCGCGGAGCAGTACCCCGACACGCTGTTCGAACACTCGACGGGGTACACCACTCGCGAGAACATGGGCCGGTACATGGGCCGGATCTACGAACCGCGGTACTTGGCCGGTCAGGCCGCCGGCATGGTAACCGAGAACGATACGATCGGGTACGTGGCGGCGTTCCCGATCCCCGAAGTCGTCCGATCGATCAACTCGATGGCGCTGGGCGCGCGCTCGGTGAACTCCGAGGCGACATTCAAGATCCGCTGGGTGAACTCTTGGTTCGACCCGCCGACCTCCCGGCAAGCGGCCAACGCGCTCGTCGACGCGGACTGCGACGTCATCGCCCAGGAGGTCGACTCTCCCGCCCCGGTCAAAGCCGCGAACGAAGCGGGTGTGTGGGCCTCCGGCTACAACGCGCCGATGGGCGAGTACGGCGGCGAAAACTATCTCATCTCCCCCATCTGGCACTGGGAAGAGGTCTACGACCCGACGCTCCAGTCCGTCCGCGACGGGACCTGGGAGGCCGACGCCTTCTGGGGCGGGATGGAGACGGGACTCCCCGACCTCGACGAGTGGGGCCCCGAGGTCCCCCAGGACGTGAAAGACACCGTCGCCGACACGCGCGCGCAAATCGAGAACGACGAGCTCGATGTCTGGGCCGACTCGAAGTTCGAAGGCGAGTCCGACCAGTTCCTCTTCCAGCAGATGGGCAGCTACGTCGAGGGGGTGGACGGCGAGGTCCCGTAGCGTCCCCTGCGGCCGGTCGGTTTTCCGGTTGCACCTGTGGATCACCGCGTGGGCATTTCCGCCGCCGTCACTGTCCCAATCTTTTCCGTTCGTCCCGAGGGGCCACCGTCGCGCCTGGCCGGGACGGTTCGCGTTGTCCCGCTAGTCGGTGGTGTCCTCAGGCGGACCGGTCGAGCGTTGGCCGGGAGGTACCGTCCCACTCGTCGGTCGAGCGCAAGACGCTCCCGTTTCTGGCGCCGGTGACGACGCCGCGCTCGACGGTTACTTCACCGCCGACGAGGACGTACTCGATACCGTCGGTGAACTGGACGGGGTTCTCGTAGGTCGCGTTCGCCGTGACTGAGTCGCCGTCGAAGACGACGAGATCGGCGACGTACCCCTCCCGGACGTACCCTCGATCTTGCAAGCCGAGGATGTCTGCCGGGTGGCCAGCGGCCTTGTACACCATCCGCTCCGGCGAGAGTATGTCCCGATCGTGGACGTAGCGTTCGAGGATGCGCCCGAACGACCCGATCGCGCGCGGGTGCGGTTTCCCGCCGAAGATCCCGTCGGTGCAGAACGTCCCGCGGTCGTCGGCGAGGAACCGCTCGATGTCCGTCTCCGACATCACGAAGTCCGCCATCGTCACGTCGAGGTCCTCCCTCACGAGGAGCTCGCACATCGCGTCGACCGGTTCGCGCTCCATCGCCGCGGCGACCTCGTCCATGGTCGCCGACTCGTGGCGGCCGCTGGCCGTGCGAGTAATGAGGATGTTGTCCCACGTGCCCGCGGCCTGTGCGAGGTTCTCCCAGTCACCCGACCCGTCGATGTCCTCGGCGATCCGCTCGCGGACCGACCCGTCGCGCAGCCGTTCGAGCACGTCCTCTGATTCGCCCTGTCTGGCCCACGGCGGGAGAAGCGCGGTTAGCATCGTCGAGCCGGCGGTGTAGGGGTACTGGTCGAAGGTGACCCGCTGACCGCGCTCGACCGCCTCGTCGAACAGCGTGAGCACTTCTTCGGAGGCCCCCCAGTTGTCTTTGCCGCCGACCTTGAGGTGCGAGACGTGCGCGTGACAGCCCGCTTCCCGACAGATGTCGAGGTAGCGCTCGATCGACTCGACGACGTTGTCCGTCTCGTTCCAGACGTGCGAGACCATGAAGGAGTCGCGGGTGGCGAGGACCTCCCCGAGTGCGACCAGTTCGTCGTCGCGGGCGTAGGAGCTCGGCGGGTAGATCATCCCTTTCGACAGCCCGAACGCCCCCTCGTCCATCGCCAGGGCGAGCTCGCGCTGGAGGGCGCCGAGCGACCCGGGCGCCGCGTCGTGTTCGAAGTCGTCAATGGCCAGTTCGGTCCCCAGGGCGGAGTTCGGGCTGGCCGCGACCACGCGCTCGTCTTGCAGCGGTCGGTCCTCGAACCCTGCGAGCAGCGACCGGATGTTGCCGTGGGGGGCGTAGTAGGCGCAGTTGACGGCGGGCTCGGCGGCGTCGAGTTCGGCGAGATACTCCGCGACGGTGTTCCACGGCCAGAGCTCGTCGATCGAGCCGTCCAGAGACTTGATCCGCTCGGCCCATTCCTCGCGGAGGTTCGTGCCGACCGGGGCGACGCTGACGCCGTCCTGACCGAGGACCTCCGTTGTGACCCCCTGTGTCACTTTCTCCGGGGCCCCGGGCTGTTCGAGGAGTCGCAGTTCGGAGTGAGCGTGCATGTCGATGAACCCGGGCGCCAGTGATGCGCCGTCGAGGTCGATTACCCGATCGGCGTGTAGCGGCTCGTCGCTGATTCGGTCGATGCGACCGTCAGCCACCCGGACGTTCCCAGTGTAGGACGGACCGCCGGTACCATCGAGGATCTGCGCGTTCCAGAACGCGAGAGACGCCTCACGAGCAGCAGGCATATCCGTACCGTTGCCCAACGCTCGTTTGACTCTTACGGTGGTTTGGGCCGTGTGTGGGCGCTGTGGCGCAGGTTTTATCGACCTACGCCGTCGGAATCTTGAAGGCGGCACCATCGAACTACGGTCCATGGGAAGCCCTTCGATAGACGCGGAGCGGTTCCGCCGCCGATTCGAACGGTTCAGCGAAGTCGGTGCAACCGAGCGCGGCGGCGTCGACCGGCCGAGCCTGTCAGATGCAAATATGACCGCGCGGGACACGCTCGTCGAGTGGTTTCGCGACGCCGGACTCACCGTCCGCATCGACGAGATGGGGAACATCTTCGGCCGGCGCGAGGGGACTGATGACGCCGTCGCCCCCGTCTTATTCGGGTCGCACATCGACAGCCAGTACAACGGCGGGAAGTACGACGGCGTGATCGGCGTCCTCGGCGCGCTCGAAGTCGTCGAGACGCTCGACGACGCTGGCGTGGCCACGAAGCGACCGCTGGAGGTCGTCGCCTGGAGCAACGAGGAGGGCGTCCGCTTCCAGCCAGACATGCTCGGCAGCGGCGTCTACTGCGACGTGTTCGACCTCGAGTACGCCTACGAGCGCGAGGACAAGGACGGGAAGACCTTCGGCGAAGAACTGGAACGGATCGGCTACAAGGGCGACGAACCCTGCGAGGCCGAGGACATCCACTGCTACTTCGAACTGCACGTCGAACAGGGCCCCTTTCTCGAAGAAGCTGGGATTCCGGTCGCCGCCGTCGAGGGCGTGTTCGGCTTCTCGTGGATGAACGTTACCTTCGAGGGGCAGGCCAATCACGCCGGACCGACGCCGATGGACATGCGCCACGACGCGTTCGTCGCGACCGCGGACGTGACGAAGGCGGTGCGCGAGATCACCGCGACCGGCGGCGAAGACCTCGTGGGAACCGTCGGGAGCGTCGACGTGTGGCCCAACGCGATCAACGTCATCCCCGAGACGGTCGAGTTCACGGTCGACTTCCGCTCGTACGACGACGCGGCCGTCGACGCGGCCGTCGAGCGCGTGCAGGCTGAGATCGCCCACGCGGCCGAACGCGAAGGCCTCGACTACGAGTTCGAGGAGATCATGCGCGTCGACGCCGACCCGTTCGACCAGAGCTGTATCGACACCGTCGTCGAGGCGGCCGAGAACGTCGGCTGCGAGTACTCGCGACTCGTCAGCGGCGCCGGCCACGACGCGAACTACCTCAACACGGTCGCCCCGACGAGCATGATCTTTGTGCCGAGCGTCGACGGTATCAGCCACCGCGAGAGCGAGTTCACCGAGTGGGACGACGTCGTCACCGGGACGAACGTCCTGTTGCACGCGGTCGAGCGGAAAGCCGCGGAGTAGTCGGCCTGACCTCGTCGGCGTCGCACGGTCCCTTCTCGGCTCCGGACGAGCAGACGACGGTGACGCCGCCGTCCCACAGCGTGCCACATCCCGACCGAGGGGGATGTGTCGCCCCGGCACATCGCACCACAGTTTGGCGACGCAGCCGGGACCGGAACCGGCGGCGTGGGGCGGTTTCGACCCGAGAATCGCGGTGAGGCAAACAGTTAATAGCTGGTCATCGCAACTCCGGTTCGATGGCACATATCGGGTTCCTGCTCACCGGCGGGCCCTTCGACAGCGAGCGCTGGCGGACCGTCTACGAACTCGGACGGGCCGCGCTCGACGACGGCCACGAGGTGAGCGTCTTCCACTACCTGGACGGGGCGCTGGTCCCCGTTGAGGACCAGACCTTCCCCGACTGCTCGGACACCGGGCTGTACGACGAGATGCCCGCCGAGAAGTTCCGGGAGCTCGTCGACGACGGCGCCGAGGTGATCTGCTGCGGCCTCTGCGTCGACGCCCGCGGCATCGACGCGCCCGAGGACTACCCCGACGGCGTCGAAGTCGGGCTCTTGCCCGACCTGGCCGACATCATCGGCACCGCGGACCGAGTGGTCTCGCTATGAAACGCGACGTCGTCGTCATGCTCACCCGCGCGCCGTACGGTCGGGTACACGTTCCCGAGGGTCTGCGAGCGGCCCGCGGCGTCGCGGCCGGGTTCGACCGCCACGACGTGACGGTCGTGTTCACCGAGGACGGCGTCTACGGCGCGAAGGCGGCCATCGACTGGGACGCGCTCAACATGACAGGCCACGTCGCCGACCTGATCGAACAGGACGGGCGGATGGTCGCCGACGCGGCCGCGATGGCCGAGCGCGACCTCGATAGCGAGGCGATTGCCGACGACGTCGCGGTGTGGTCGGGCGACCGCGTCGCCGCCCGCATCAGGGACGCCGACTGCACGCTTGATTTCTGACAATGCTGTACCTCATCGACAAACCGCTGGCCGAAGTCGGACTGCGAACCGCCCGCGGTGACCCCGACGCGCGCGTCGTCCTCCTGCAGGACGGCGTCTACTGCGTCCCCGATATCGACGCGCCGGTCGCCGCGGTCGCGAAAGACGTCGACGTCCGCGGGGTCTCGCTCCCGCCGGACGTCGAGCGGGTCACCTACGACGAACTCCTCGAACTGATCGTCGACCACGAGGTGAAGTCGTTCGTATGAGCCTGTTCGAGCGGATCGAAGAACTCGCGTCCAGCGGCCGGCCGGCTGCACTGTTGACCATCGTCGGCAAGGACGGTAGCGCGCCCCGCGACGTCGGAGACCGGATGGTCGTCACCGATTCCGACGAGTACGGCACTATCGGCGGCGGCACCGTCGAACACCTCGCGGTGGAAGACGCCAGACACGTCCTCGCCGGGGACGACGACCCGGGCGTCCGCACGTACGAACTCGAACGCGGCGGCAACACCGGGATGGTCTGTGGCGGTGAGATGGATGTGTTCATCGACCGCGTCCGCGGCCGGGCGAAACTGTACGTCGCCGGCGGCGGACACATCGGCGCCGAACTGGCCCCGCTCGCAGAGCGACTCGGCTACGACGTGACCGTCGTCGACGACCGAGAGGCGTACGCCGATCCGGACCGGTTCCCGGACGAGACGGAGGTGATCCACGGCGACTACGGCGACGCCCTCCGCGACCTCCCGATGACGAGCGAGACGTCCGTGGCCGTCGCGACGCGGAGCAACACGTTCGACCAGGAGGCGATCGCCGCTGCGCTCGACGGCGAGGCGGGATACGTCGGTTTCGTCGCCAGCGAACGGAAGGCGGACCACGTCCTCGACTCGCTGACCGAAGACGGCTACGCCCGTCGCGACTTGCACCGGGTCCGCGCTCCCGTCGGACTCGACCTGGGCGGGAGCGGCCCCGGCGCGGTCGCGCTGTCGATCCTCTCGGAGGTCCAGCTGGACCGCCACGGCGCGAGCGGCGACCGGGCGACGGCCGTCGACCTCGACGACCTGGTGGTCGTCCGCGGCGGCGGCGACCTCGGAAGCGGCGTCGTCTATCGCCTCTACCGGGCGGGATTCCCCGTGGTCGTGACCGAGGTGGCGGAACCGACCGTCGTGCGCCGAGCCGTCGCGTTCGGCGCGGCTGCCTACGAGGGTAGAATCGAAGTAGAAGGGGTCACGGGTCGCGCAGCCGACGATATCGACGAGGCGCTGGCGGTCCTGGCGGACGGTCACGTGCCGGTCCTCGAAGATCCCGAGGCGGCGGTCGCCGACGAACTCGATGCGGCCGTCCTCGTCGACGCGATCATGGCGAAGGGCCGCTTCGACACCGGAACGCGGCGGGACGACGCGGACGTGGTCGTCGGCCTCGGTCCCGGATTCGAGGCCGGCGCCGACGTCGACGCCGTCGTCGAGACCGACCGCGGCCACGAACTCGGCCACGTCTTCTACGAAGGTACTGCGAGCGCGTACGACGGCGAACCCGGAAAACGGCGGGGATACACGCACGAGCGGGTGCTCCGCGCTCCGGCTGACGGCGAGTGGGTGCCGACCCTCGCCATCGGCGACACCGTTGCGGCCGGTGAGGTCGTCGGTCGCGTCGGCGACCAGCCGGTCGAAACCGAGATCGACGGGCTCGTCCGCGGCCTCGTCCACGGCGGACTGGATGTCGACTCGGGGACGAAACTCGGTGACGTCGACCCGCGCGGCGAGTCGGTCGACCCGGCGAAGATATCGGACAAGGCGCTCTGTCTCGGCGGCGGCGTCCTCGAAGCCGTTCTTACTCTTCGCTGACGGTAGACCCCTTCCCCCGTGAGTTCGGCAACTGCCCCCACTGCGAGGCGGACGGCCGCCCTTACCGCGAGACCGGATCCACCGTCGGATCGCGGAGTTCGACTCCCGATCCGTCGATCACATGACCCACGTTTCTGTAGAACACGCCCCGTTCGTCGAGTGCCGCTTCGGCGGCGGCCGCGTCGGCGGGCGGAACCGAGAAAAAGAGGCCCCCGCTCGTCTCCGCGCTCTCGCCGTCGGCCAGCCCGTAGCCGAAGAGCGTCGAGAGCGCAGACGTGCCCTCGATGACCGGCAGACGAGTCAGTTCGATACCGACACCCGACCGCTCCGCGACCACGCCGGCCTGCCCCGTCAGGCCGAAGCCCGTGATGTCGGTCGCGGCCGTGGCGTAGTCCCGACAGGCCAACGCCGCCGCGCGGTTCGGCGTGGTCATCCACGCGACGGCCTCTGCCGCGATCGTATCGAGGGGCCGGTTGGCCGCGTCCCGAACAGTCTCGGCGAACCGGTCCTGGGAGACCCGCGTCGCCCCCATCGCCGGTTGCGTGCCGAGTGGCTTCGTGAGGTAGAGTCGGTCGCCAGGAGCGGCCCCTTCCGCCGTGAGTAGCCGGTCAGGTGGTGTAGTGGCGGAGACGGCACCGCCCGCGAATGGCCACGGGTTCATTGTCGTGTGTCCGCCGGCGATTACGCCGCCCATATCGTCCAGCGCGTCGGCAATCCCCGCCAGTATATCTGGCGCGCAGTCGGTGTGCGCCCGTGGCAGGCCGAGAATCACCAGACAGTCGAGGTTGTCGACGGCGCCGGTCGCAAATGCGTCGCTCGCCGCATTACACGCCGCTATCCGTCCGAACTCGTACGGGTCGTCGACGATCGGCGTGAAGAAGTCCACCGTCGAGACCTGCGCGAGGTCTTCGGTCAGCCGCCGCGCCGCGGCGTCCTCCCCGACGCCGAACAGCAACTCGTCGCCGCTTCCGCCGCTGTTCCCGCTTCCGTCCCCGGTTAGCCCGGCGTCTGCGAGGAGCGCGTCGAGATCGCCCTGTCCGACCTTGCACGAACAGCCGTGCAGGTCGACGGCCTCCGTCAAGCTAATCGGTGTGTCGTCGCCGTCGACCACTGTCACTCCTCCGCTATCGCGGTTTCGCCGGTCGGGCGGACCCGGAGTGCGAACTCGTCGGCGTCCGCGTCGCCGTCGGGGCTGTCGTCGGCTGCCGCGACCTCGAAGCCGTGATTGTTGCACATTCGACGAAGATTGCGTTCGGCAGGCGGGTAATCGCCCCGGACGACGAGCGTCTCGTCGCCGTCGAGATCCGCGAGCCGTTCGCGGACGATCAGCGCCGGCCGCGGACAGATCTCGCCGCGGACGTCTACGCGTTCCATGCGGCCGGCTACGGGAACGCCTCGCAAAACGCTACCGGCAGACCGGCCGTGTGGCACGGGCGTGGCAACGTTCAGTGTCAGCGAAACGTTGTTCAGGCCGGCCGTTCCACTGCGCGCATGCCACTTGCAGCGGCCCTCGGACTCGGCGACCGCGAACTCGTCGTCTTCGTGGGCGCCGGGGGGAAGAAGACCGCGATGCGGCGACTCACCGCGACGGGGGACGACCGCGGGCTGGACGTCGGGTACACGACGACGACGGCGATGCCGCCGCCGCCCGACATCCCGATGACGCTGCAGACCCGGTCAGGGCATCCGTTCGTGATCTCCGACCGTGACCCGCCGCTGGCGTTCGCCGACGAGTGGGTGAACGACCCCGACCGGGCAGACCGGAAAGTAACGGGTCCTGACCCGTCGTTCGTCCGCGCGGTCTATCTCGGTGGCGTCTTCGACTGGGTGCTCGTGAAAGGCGACGGCGCTCGCCGTCGCGAGTTCAAGGCTCCGGGGGAGGGTGAGCCGGTCATCCCCGCGGTCGCCACTCACGTCGTGCCGGTCGTCTCGGTCCGGGTTGTCGGCGAACCGCTGGCCGAGGGCGTCGTGCACCGACCGGAGCGCGTCGCAGCGCTGTGTGACCTCTCCGTCGGCGACGACGTCACGCCGAGCGCCGTCGCGGCCGTCCTCGCTCACGAGAACGGGGCCCTGAAGAACGTCCCTCCCGGTGCGACCGTGACGCCGCTCGTGAACAAGGCGGACACGGCCGATCTGCGGGAGACCGCGTGGAGCGTCCTGACCGAGGCGTTCCGCCGCACGTCGCGGTACTCCCGCGGCGTCGTCGCGTCGCTGGAAGCCGACAGGTGTGATGTCGTCGAGGCGTCGGCGGGGACCGACTGACGCGGGCACCCGACAGCTGGGTAACAGTCAGTATCCTGTGGGCTGAACACGTGGGCATGACCGGGACGCCGGACGCGCGAGTCGGTGGTATCGTCCTCGCGGCGGGCGAGAGCTCGCGGTTCGAAGCCGGGAACAAACTGCTCGAACCGGTCGAGGGAACGCCGATGGCCGCCGCCGTCGCCGCGACAGCCTGCAAATCGTCGGTCGACGGTGTCGTTGCGGTCGTCGGACACGAGGCGGAGGCCGTCGCCGACGCGCTCGCGGACCTGCCGCTCTCGATTCGCCACAACGGCGAGTACGCGGACGGACAGAGCGCGTCGGTCGCTCGGGGCGTCGAGTACGCCCGCGAGGCCGGCTGGGACGCGGCCGTATTCTTTCTCGGGGACATGCCGTTCGTTCGCCGGGAGACCGTCGACCGCCTCGTCGAGGCGTATCGCGGGGGCGAGGGGAGCATCGTCGCGCCGCGCTACGAGGGGGCGCGCGGGAACCCCGTCCTGTTCGATGCCCACCACTTCGACGCGCTGGCCGATGTCACGGGCGACAGAGGCGGGCGCGACCTCATCGCGTCACACGACGGGGCACGGTTCGTCGAGACCGACGACCCCGGCGTGGCGCGAGATATCGATTCCCGGGACGACCTGCGGCGCTTCACCGGGGAATCAACGGAGTAGACGCGTGACCGAGCCGGTTCATGTCGGAATCGGGCCGAGGCCGATCCAAAGCGTCCTTCGCAAAATGTGACCGGATGCGGCCGTGCCGTGCTCCGCTGTGGCAGCCCGTTCGGTTGTGGCGAGGGGATGGGGCGGTGGCTCGTTCAGTTGTGGCGGCACAATCGGTTTATCGGTCGGTCGGGAAGCCGCCTCGCATGAACCACGACCACGAGTCGATGTCGACCAGGACCGACGCGGTCGCGTTCGCGCTCGGCGCCCGCGCCGCGGCCTCCGACCGGAGGGGAACGACGACGGTAGGCCTCGCGGACCGGACTACCGGCCGGGTGCTGGCCGAACCGATCACCGCTCCCCGGGACGTCCCGGCTCGCGATCACGCGACGATGGACGGCTACGCCGTGGACGCGACCGACGACTACCCGCTGTCCGTCCGCGACGCCGAGACCTTCCCGGAGGACGACCCGGCCGCGATGGCCGCCGGCGAGGCAGTCCCGATCGCGACCGGCGCCCCGTTGCCGGAGCGCGCCGACGCCGTCCTCAGAGTCGAGGACGCGACGGTCAGCGACGGCGAACTCACCGGCCCCGACCTCGATCCGGGCACCTACGTCTACGAGCGTGCCAGTAACGTCGCTGCCGGGGAACAGCTGTTCGATGCGGGCGAGCGACTGTCGGCGAAGGATCTGATCTTGCTCCGGGACCTCGGCGTCGAAGCGATCGCGGTCAGGCGACCGTTCACCGTCGGACTGCTCGCGACGGGCTCGGAGATCCACGAGGGGAAAACGGCCGACCTCGACTCGCCGATGCTCGCCGAGCTACTCCGTTCGTGGGGACATGCTCCGTCCGTCGAGGGGACGGTCCCCAACGACTTCGAGCGGACGAGAGACGCCATCGCGGAACTCGCGGACGACCACGACGTGGTGGTCACGACGGGCGGCACGAGCGTCGGCGAGCACGACCACGTCGTCCGGGCGCTCGACTCGCTCGGCGAGGTTCTCTTCCACGGGGTGCGGATCCGGCCGGGGAAGCCGATCGCGCTCGCGCGGCTCGACGACCACGGGGCGGTCGCCTTCGCGGTCCCCGGGAAACCGGTCGGCGCGCTCACGGTCGCGACGCTCGTCATGCGCCCGTTCTTCCGCGGCGAAGACGCCGGATTGCCGACGGTTGAGGCGACGATGGCGGCGCCGGTCGGTCTCGGGAGACCCGGCTTCGAATACGCGGTCCCGGTAGCGCTCGCGGACGGACGAGCGACCCCGCTCGGGCACGCGAGTTCGCCGGTCCACGTCTACGACCAGATCTTCGACCCGAGCGTGCTCTCGTCGACGACGCGGGTCACCCGCGCCGACGGCTTCGTCCTCACGGAGTCGGCGCTCGACGCCGGCGAGCCAGTTCGCGCCGTTCCGTATCCCGCTTTGGAGTAGCACAGACCGCGTTTCAGGTGCGGCGCCACAGCGAAGTCCCTGTTGCGCCCATTGCGCTCTACGCTCCTGCGGGCCAAATGCGCGTTTTCGACTTTGCCATAGCGGCCACAACTCACGCAAACGCCGCCGGTCGATCTGGAGACTATCGCGGACCGCCACACGACGGACACGCACGGCCCACAACGCGGGTACTTTTACCATCGGCCTGCCGGATGTCCACGTCGATGAAACGAGTCATCAGTTCCGACGACGCCCCCGCGGCGGTGGGCGCGTACAGTCAGGCGACGACCGACGGCGACCTCGTCTTCACGGCGGGGCAGATCCCGATGACGCCCGGGGGCGACCTGCTCGACGACGAACCGATCGAGGTCCAGGCTGCGCAGGCACTCTCGAACCTCGAAGGCGTGCTCGCCGAGGAGGGACTCGACACCGGCGACGTGCTCAAGGTGACGGTGTTCCTCGACGACATCGACGATTTCGAGGCGATGAACGACGCCTACGCGGAGTTTTTCGACGACGAGCCGCCGGCGCGCAGCGCGGTCGGCGTCGACAGCCTGCCGAAGGGCGTCGACGTCGAGATCGAGGCTATCGCCGCGACGGAGTAGACCGCGCGGAGCACCGCGAGGTCCCGCTTTGCAGGCACACTCTTCCGCTCAGGTCCGGTCGATCGCCGCGTCGCGCGGCGCCGCCGACGCCTCGGTCACCCGGATGCGGAGCGCGAACTCGGCGTCGGGATCCGGAGCGGCGACGGACGAGACCGGATAGCCGTGCTTGTAGCAGGCGCGGCGGATGCTGCGCTCGGCGGGCGGGTAGTCCCCGTGGACCGTGAGTTCCTCGCCGGGGTCGAGTTCGGCCAGGCAGCGTCTGACGACGAGGACCGTCTGCGGACAGACGGTACCGCTCACGTCGAGTTCCATGCCACACGGTGACGGACCCCGCGTATAAGAGCTTCCGGCGATGTGCGGACACGAGCGAGCGACGTGGCGACCGCCACAGGCGTTTGTCGCCGAAGTTTCAAGACCGACACCCGCGACCGTCCGTCCGATGAGTCCCCACCGACGAGAGTTTCTGGGTGCGGTCGCCGCGACGGCCGTCGGCGGCTGTCTCGGCAGCGCGAGCGGGGAGACGCTGACGGTCGGTATCGTGCCGGACGTCGACCCCGACACGGCGATCGAGCAGAACACGTCGCTGGCCGACTATCTGGAGACGGAACTCGGCGTCTCTATCGATCTCCGAACGTCGTCCGACTACGCCGGAATGGTCCGGGCGATGGTCGCCGAACAGGTCGACATCGCCTACTACGGCGGCGTCTCCTACGTCCTCGCCCGCCGACGCGCGGGGGCCGAACCGGTCGTGGTCGGGTCCAGCGACGGCGAGACGACGTGGCACTCCGCGTTCGTCGTTCCCGAAAACTCTCCCATCGAGAGCATGGCGGACGTGCGCGAGCGCGCCGGTTCGCTGGACCTGGTGTTCGGCGACCCGATCTCGACCAGCGGGACGGTCATGCCGACCTACTACCTGCGGACCGAACACGACCTCGCGCCGGAGGCTGACTTCGAGCGTGTCACGCACGTCGGCGCACACGACGCGACCGCGCGGACGATCAGCGGTGCCGAGGGATCGATCGGCGCGTTGAACGCCCGGATCTACGACTCCCTCGTCGAGGCCGGGGCGGTGACCGGCGTGCGCGAGATCTGGCGTTCGCCCGGGTTCCCGGACTATCCGTGGGCGGTCGCGCCGTCGCTGGGGAGCACGACGACCGAGGACGTCCGGACCGCGTTTCTGGACCTCGACGCGAACGGCGAAGCCGACATCCTCGACCGGCAGAACGTCGACCGGTACGTCGAGGTGACCCACGACGACTTCGCCTCGCTCGAATCGGCCGTCGAGATGGCGGGAATCGACACGGACGCCGGGACGGGGACGGAGACGGAGTCGTGATTCGAGGATGACTGCCCCGACCGACTGCGAACCGGGACGGCTCGTCTTCGACGGCGTCACCCGGTTTTTCGACGGAACTGCGGCGGTTTCGGACGTGTCGTTCGACGTCGCGCCCGGCGAGCGCGTGGCGTTGGTCGGGCCGTCGGGCGCCGGCAAGACGACGCTGCTCAGGCTCGCCAGCGGCGCGATATCGCCGGACAGCGGGACCGTTCGATTAGATGGCGACCCGGTGACCGGCGACGACGCGACGCTCGCCTATGGGGGACACACGCTCGTCGACCGGCGGACGGCGCTCGCGAACGTCCTCGGCGGCGGGATCGGCGCACTGCCCTGGCTCCGCGGGTTCCTCGAACCGCTCGCCCCGCGGGACCCCGAGCCAGCGCTCGAACTCCTCGACGCGGTCGGGCTGGCCGGGAAGGCCGACGCTCGCGCCGACACGCTCAGCGCCGGCGAGCGCCAGCGCGTCGCGCTCGCCCGTGCGCTGTTGCAAGACGGCCGTGTGGTTCTGGCCGACGAGCCGACCGCGAACCTCGACCCGAGTTCCCGGGCGAACGTCGTCGACGTGATCGAGGAGGTCGTCGGCGACCGGCCGCTGCTGACCGCGCTCCACGAGGTCGACCTCGCCCGCGACCGCTTCCAGTGGGTCGTCGGGCTGGCGGACGGGCGCATTCGATTCGACGAGCCGGCGGACGCGGTTACCGACGACATGCTCGCCGACCTGTTCGCCGCTGGTGAGTCGACGCCGGACGGACCGGACGACCGGCCGTACGAGGAATCGGCTTCGGAACCGACTGACTCCTCTACCCGCGCCCGCTGGTATGCCTGAGAACTCCTCCGAGTCCACGGTTGCGCGGCCCGACCCCGACGTTGAGCCGCTGGTCTCGAAGCGGCGGCTGTCGGCGCTGCTCGCCGGCGCGCTCGCGTTCGCCGCCGCCGCGTGGGTCGCGGAAGTCGATCCGCTCGCGCTGGTGAGCGCGAACGCCCGCGGGCAGTTGTGGGCGTTCGTCGCAGAGGGGTTCCCGCCGGATGCGAGTCGCGAGTTCCTGCTTGGACGGACGCTCCGCGACGGGCTGGCGTGGGCGGTCGTCGAGACGCTCGCCATCAGCGTCGTCGGGACGGCGCTGGCGGTCGTCGCAGCCGTCCCGCTTGCGGTCACCAGTGCTGCGACCGTCACCCACCGCGGACCCCTGTACGCGACCGCCTCGCCCGCCCGGATCGCGACTGGGCGCGCGCTCAACCGTACCAGCAGGACTATCCTCAGCTTTCTCAGATCGGTCCCGGGCATCGTCTGGGGGTTCCTGTTCGTCACCGCCGTCGGGCTCGGCCCGTTCGCGGGTGTGCTCGCACTGGCGGTTCACAACGCCGGCGTGCTCGGTAAGCTCTACGCCGACTTCCTGGAGGACACGGACCCGAGGACGACCGAA
The DNA here is from genome assembly GCF_054504345.1 of Halosimplex yunnanense. Classification (NCBI taxonomy): domain Archaea; kingdom Methanobacteriati; phylum Methanobacteriota; class Halobacteria; order Halobacteriales; family Haloarculaceae; genus Halosimplex; species Halosimplex yunnanense. The sequence continues at coordinate 110,748 of NZ_JBTJEL010000027.1, forward strand.
GCCGTCGCCGCGAGCGGCGCGACGCGGATGCAGGCCGTCTGTCACGGCATGGTCCCGCAGGCCACCGCGACGATCACCTCCTACACCCTCTACCGTTGGGAGTGCACCATCCGGTCGGCAGCGGTGCTGGGATTCGTCGGCGCGGGCGGGATCGGCTACTATCTCGTCGTCACGATACAGCGACTGCAGTACCAGAAACTCGTCACCGCCATCGTCGCGGTGTTCGCGCTCGTGGTCCTGAGTGACTGGATCGCGTCGGGAGTGCGGGTGCGTCTGGGCTGAGAGTGCGGACGTGCGGAGAATATTTGCGGACGGCGGCGGCGGCCGTCATGGTTTCTGCTGCTGCGCCGACTGCCGTTCGTCCTCGTAGTCCATTTCGCGGGCGATCTCCCGGGCTTCCTGTCTGACGGCGTCGGCGTTGACGGCGGTGACCTCGCCGTCTTCCATCAGTACGTTCCCGTCGACCATCGTGAACTGGACGTCGTCGCCGCGGGCCGCGAAGACGAGATGGGAGAGCACGTCGTGCAGCGGCGTCGCCCGCGTTTCGTCGGTACTGAGACCGATGATGTCGGCGCGCCACCCCTCTCGTATCGCGCCGAGCTTGTCGAATCCGGCGGCTTTCGCGCCGTTTCTCGTCGCCATCTCGAAGATCGTGCTCGCGGCGGCCGCGGTCGGGTCCAGGTCGTCGACCTTCCGGAGCAGGCTCGCCTGACGCATCTCCGTGAACGGGTCGAGCGTATTGTTGCACGGCGGGCCGTCGTTGCCCAGCGTCACGTTGATACCGCGATCGAGATACTCACCGACGGGCGCGATGCCGCTGGCGAGCTTCATGTTCGATGACGGGCAGTGAGTGACGTGCGTCCCGGTCTTGGCGAGGACCTCTCGTTCGCTCTCGTCGGTCCACACGCAGTGGGCCAGCACGACATCCTCGCCCGTGAGTCCGACCTCGTCGAGCCAGTGGATGTTTCGCATCCCCGTGTCGGACTCGATTGTCTCGACCTCGTCGCGGTTCTCGCTCGCGTGCGTGTGGATCCGGACGCCGGCGTAGTCGTCGGCCAACTCCCGGGCGCCGCGGAGACACGCCTCGCTGCAGGAGACGGCGAAGCGGGGGGTCACGGCGTAGCGGATCCGGTCGTCGTACGCGCCGTGGTACTTCCTGATGAGCCGTTCCGATTCCGTGAGCCCGGCTACTGTGCCCTCCAGCAGCCCGTCGGGAGAGCGCCGGTCCATGAGCACTTTCCCGAGGACGCCGCGGATTCCCATTTCCCCGGCGGCCTCGAACGCTCTGTCGGCGTGGGCGACCGATAGGTGGTCGATACAGGTGGTCGTTCCGCTCTCGATCATCTCCAGGTACCCGAGCCTGGCGGCGGCTTCCATCTCGTCGGCGGAGAGCGAGGCCTCCATCGGGAGGATGTGGTCGAACAGCCAGTCCAGCAGTTCCGTGTCGTCGGCGATCCCCCGACCCAGGCTCTGGACGGAGTGGACGTGTCCCCCCACGAGACCCGGTGCCAGGACGCTGTACTCGTGGTGTTCGTGGTCGGCGTACCGCTGGCTCAGTTCGGCGCGCGGACCGACGGCTTCGATCCGCGACCCGGAGACAGCAATCGCGCCGTCGCGGATGACCGTTTCCGGATCCGCGATGACTGTACCGGTGAGTAACATTCCGACCATAGTTCCGTATCACCTGTCAAAAGCGTTGGCTATGGCACATCGGCATCGGGCGATGGCTCAGGCACACCTCCCCTTCGGCACGTGTCGGCAGGAGGTGGATCGGCAGACGTGACCGTTTCGGATACGAGGATTGTATCGCTGTACTCGACGGCGTACCAGCGAGATCGGTACGAACGTGACGATCAAGCATTCGAGTCCGGTGAATGCTCGACGCCGGCCACACTCGTTCGCTGCCACGGACAGAGGGCCCAAAGAACTATTGAGACCGCCTGAAAAGTGCGGGATATGACATCTAACTCCGAAGAGATCATCAGTATCGGCGATTCGCTCATACAGCGCCATCCCGGCCGATTCACGGACGATTTCGAGGAGAACAAACATCGGGTTGAGGAGCTGACCGATGTGGAGTCCAAACGCGTCCGGAATCGGATTGCGGGATATATCACTCGCCGACGGAAGGAACAGGCGCCGAGTCAGTAGTATCGACTATGTCTCCGACGGGTTCCGGTCGGCTACTCGTCTCGGTCTGGGTGCCGAGTCGGTCGCATTGAGCCCCGTCACCGCTACACTGATCGAAAAATCAATATAATTCTGGAACGATTGTTACTGAAATGGGTGCTCGATCACTCGATCTCCGCAAAATTCAACGACGGCTGTTGACTGTCCTCCTCAATGAATACCAGCAACAGGAGTCGCCGGTGAAAGCGAACGAACTCGCCGAGGTGATGAATCGCAATACCGGAACGATCCGGAACAAGATGCCGCAGTTGACGTCGCTCGGACTGGTCGAGGGCGTTCAGGGTCCTGGCGGCGGATACGAACCGACGGAGAAGGCATTCGAGGCACTGGATCGGGACCCGAACGCCGATCGGGAAGCGGTCAGGGTGACACACGAATTCGACCGTATCGATGCGACGGTCGAAAACATCTCGTTCACGAACGTGAACCATCCGACGGACTGCCGGGCGTGGATCGAATTTCAGACGGCGCTTCCACAGCTGGAGGTCGACGATCCCGTTATCATCGGGCCGACGGCAGAGATGCGTCTCGTCGTTGCGGGCACCATCCATAGCCTCCACGACAGGGGAAGCCGAATTTCGCTCGACGTCCGCAAGATGGAAGCTCCCCTCGAAAAGGACTGATATACACCCGCGCCTCATTACAAGCCAGCGGCGCTTCCAGATCGAAGCCACTGGCCTGACGTTTTGCCGGTTTCGGTGATATCGTACTGGTGGGAATGCGTTCAAACCAGCCTGATCAGCTCGTCAGTGGACGTGATAGTCGCGAACTCCCCGGACAGCTGTGCGAGCGCAGTTCGATGGATCACTTCGGCATCGAAGCGCTCCTCGCCTAGCGTCCGGTCGAACGTCGCCATCGCGTCCCTGACGACGAACACGTCGAACCCCCGGTTTTCGGCCATCCGCGCTGTCGTCGAAACGCAGTGATCGGTCGTCAGTCCGGCGATGACGAGCGTCTTGTGTCCCTGCTCGCGGAGCCACTCCCCTAACTCCGTTTCGACGAACGCGCCGTTGACCCGTTTGACGAACTCCCGTTCCGCCTCCGCCGGACTGAGCTCGGATTTGTACCGGAAGCCCGGTTCCCCGTCTTGGAGTGGCGAATCAGTCTCGGTGGAGTCGTGGCGGACGTGTGCGACCGGGAGCCCCCGGTCGCGCCACGCTGAGAGGAGTTTCGCTGCGTTCGTCTCGGCGTCCGGATTGTTCCGTGGCCCCCACCGCTGCTCGTCGAATCCCTGCTGGAAATCGACGAGCAACAACACGGGCGAGTCAGCGAGGTCCATCGGTTCAGGCTCCGCGCTCCGGTGACGCCGGGGCATCCAGCAACAGTTTCGATTTCGGGTGCTCGCGCGTGATAGTGATGGGGCACTCGTCCGGCGCCCGCCGCTCGTCCGCCGAGAGCATGTACTGTGGCCACTCTCGATCGCCTTCCACTCCCCAGTCACCCAGGTCGGCGTGCGGACACACGCCGTCGTAGTCCTCCAACCGACCCTGAATGACCTCTCGAGCGTGCTGTCCGGCGTCCGTATCGGCAGTGACGTTCAGGTCTTCGAACAGTTTCCGGGGCTGAAACGTGATTTCGAGCCCTACGGGACAGTAGCGGCTCTTCCGCGTGTCGTAAAACGGTGCCCGGCAGGTCGGAAACATCGGTTCCCCGCCGAAGCAGAACTCCCAGTACGGATCGTCGGGATCTGTCGGGATGTCTTCGGGCCATGGACAGGGATCGTGGACGTGGAGGAACTGGAGGATGTGCCACAGCGCGCTATGGTAATCGGCCTCTGAAAGTTCCTGCCCTGGGGGTTTGAAGAACGTAACGAGGGACGCGCGGTCGCTGTGAGTCTCGTAGACGTCGAGGTACTCGAGGATCGTCCGTCCGAGGTCCAGCAGCGCGTCTTTGTCGGTCATCGAGGGGATCGCGGAGTAGAGCGGATCCCCGTTCTCGACCGATTCGACCCCGAAAAAGCAGGGGAACGGCGTTTCGTTGCGCTCTCCGAGCAGTCCGTTCCGAAACGTGCGCCAGTGTGCGGCAGCCCAGTCCGGTGCTTGCCCGGCCTCCACCCGTGCTTCGACCGTCGTCTGGTCCTGGAGGGCGCCGACGATGCGGCATGACATGTGCTCCCGTACGGACTCCCCTGTTTTCTAAGCAATGATTCCAGAAATCTGTACTTCCAGTAGAGTGGGGTTATACCCGGATAATTGTAGGGTTTCAGATCCTATATCAGCTGTCGTCGAAGCGAGTCAGCATCGCCGTTCAGTTCTTCTGGTCCGAAGTTGACGTGGATTCTCTTTGTTCGTCGACTCGGCCATGGCAGAGATTCTCGACGGATCACGAATTGATTCGGTTCATCGCAGTCAGATATCATGCAGCGGTAGCCGCTCGGTTGTCAGTGATGGCTGGGGACAGATAGGGGCGGCAGCACTCTGGGACACAATTCTATAACAGCTGTCTGTAACAGATGTCTGTAACAGATATTCGCCCCAAGTAGCGGGGCCGTCTCTTTCGAGAATCACTACACGGGCCTCCATCTCGGGGATCTCCATCCGGCGTGGGTGCCTGGGACAGAGGGCCAGCGGCCTCTCCCCATCTATAAACTACATTCCGATATACGGAAATACAATGTCTTCGTCGCTACCGCAGAGCCAAGACAGTAGACGTCGGCCGTTTCAATCCAGTGCGCCGAACCCTTCCTCCCGCATCAGTTCAGCGACGCGCTCGGGATGGTGAAATGCCGCGAGGAGGGCGAATTCGCGGGCGTCGGTTTTCGAAACCTCGCCCGTATCGAGTCGTTGTGCGAGTTCGTTCCGGAACTCAGCTTCTTGGTCGGCGACGCGATCGCGGACGTGTATCTCCAGGCGCGTGTCTCGTTCGTCACCGACGTTATTCCGCCGGACGAAGTAAGGATACTCTTCGCTAGTCGTGCTTGCAGGTGTAGAATCGGTCTGGGTGTCCTGCTCAGCTGTCTGCTCACTGGGAGACCGGTTCGTCCGAGTGGATTCTCGACCCGCCGAGCCGTGATCCCCGTCTTCTCGTGAGTCAGATTCGGTGTTCGTTCGTTCTTCTCGGGAGTCCGGTTCGTCGACGGCCGATTCGTCTTCGACAGACTCGTCATCGTCGTCCCCTCCGAAGTCGAGGTTCCCGGAGCCTGATTTGAAGTTACTCATGCTGAGGTCGCCTCCATCGGCTCGTCTTCCCGCAGGTCGATCGTCCGGTCATCGTGGTCCGTAATATCGAGTTCCATCACCGGATCCACCTCTGTGTCGAACGTCTCTGTCGCGATGAATCGCGCGAGTACGTACAGCTTCCGTAATGTCTCGATTTCACGGTCGCGGACACGCCGCTGTCCTGGTTCACTTACCATTTCCCCGTCTTTCTCGAAGGTCTTCCATCGGTCTTCGACCACTTTGAACGCCGATCCTCTAGCCTCCCACATGGCGTCCATGAGGCTCTCTCGGTTCCCGATCGTGACGGGAGTGGCAAACGCCTCGGTATCCTCGAACTGTTGCTGGTACTGCTGGTGAGCGTTGGTCTGCCCGACGCCCGATGGGACGACACACGAAAGCCCAATCTCGATCTCCAGTTCGTTTTCCATGTTCCCGACTAGCTCGTCAAGACCGTCCAGACTCAGATTCCCCTTCCCTGCGGGCTTCACCGGTGCGACCAGTGTCCGAAGGGCAAAGATGGCGTTATAGAGGAGATCCTCCGCGCGCGCGTTCGGGTCGATGAGGACGGCGTCGTATTCCTCGTGGAGTTCCTGTTTCTCCCACAGCAGATCGTACAGAAGTTCGAACCGAGGGTACTCTTCGCGGCTCATGTTTTGCATCCCGGTCTCGTAGGAAATCTTCTGCTCCAGATTGGAAGTGAAGTCTCCGAGCATATCGTGACTCGGGATGATATCGACACCTTCGTCGGACGTCTCGATCAGATCGTCGAAGTCCCCGTCTGGCATGTCGAGGATGTGCTTGACCAGATTGTCCGCGTCCGGGTCGCTTCGGCTGGTGCCCACGTCGAAGAGGCTCGTGAGATTTCCTTCCTGCGGGTCGAGATCTATGACGAGCGTCTTCTGGCCCATCCGTTCGAGCGCGACTGCGAGGTTGGCCGTCATCGTCGTCTTGAACGTCCCGCCTGATTCGGAGTAGACTACGGCCGTTATCATACGTTCCTGGCTTCTATGCAATACACCATAAATCTGTGTCAGACGTTAGGGGCAGATGTCTGTAATAGATGTCTGTAATAGATGGCTGTGTCTATTGTCTGCATTACTTCACGTCCTGTGGTTATTCTGTACTGTGTAGGTTGGTGCCGGTATCTGTACCAGATGTCTGTTATGGGTGTCTGTGACATCGGCTTCTAGATGGCCGATACATGCGGCTGTAATTGGTGTCTGTCTCTGACATCTGTCACTGATATCTGTAACAGATGTCTGTGACGGTGTGGCTCTGGGCAAGTGGTGGCTCCTATCTCTGATGTCTGTTACGGATGTCTGTAACAGACGTTCTGGGTGGGAATCTAGGACGGCTACTAGCAGCAGCACAACTAGCTGGAATCGGACGGTTCATACTCAGTGATGGATGAGATGACACTGAATCACTATTCGAGAATGGGTTCTGTTACGTATGTCGGCTGTACTGACCAGAAAAAGATCCCAAGACTCCCGAATCATCAATCTTGAGACCGCGAATTGCCCCCGAAGAGAAGTTGGACTGGTTGACAAGCTGACGACGAATACTATGGGATCTCTGTTTGGGATCAAGCCTACCTCACGGGTGAACTGAGTGCCGAAGAGTGAGAAAAGAGTTCCAAGCCGTACCACTGCGGGTGTGACTGGTTGTGTCTATTGCGAAGGAACGTCCCCATCGATCGTGTCTAGATCCACACCGAGTTCATGCCCGAGAACAGGGGATCATTTAGATCATGGTCCAACTTGAATACTGGCTAGACGTGGTTTGGATTCCTGTTGCTCGGTCTACGAGATTCTGCTAAAATCGGGCATACAGGCGTGAAACGGCTCGGATCAGGATGGTTCGACGGTTACGAGGATTTCAGTCGCCCGATAGACCTTGCCGCGTTCTTTCCCAGTGATTTCGTCGATAACTCCGTCTTCGGATAACGGCTCGATGGCGTTGTAGACTGCTTTCTTCGACCGGCCAGTCGCTTCCTGAGCGCGAACCGCCTGTGTAGATACGGCTCTTCGAAGAGATGCGTCACGGCGTCGCGAACAGCTGGATACCCCTCATACTGCTCGAGATACGTGGCACGGAGTTTCTGGAGTTGTTGCCCCACACTCGTATGTGTGATGTGCCTGATCGCTGATCGGAGTCAACGCGAACAACACCCCCTCCCACTCTCCATCCTTGCTGACGCTAAGCAGTTTATCGAAAAACTCGGTCTGCTTCCGATTGAAATACGCAGACAAGTAGAGGTACGGGTCATCGAACAGGCCTGCCTCGTATAGTTGTAGCAGAATCAGTAATCGGTCGAGTCGACCGTTTCCATCACGGAAGGGGTGGATTGTCTCGAACTGGTAGTGTGACAAGACGATATCGATGAGTGGCGGGTAGTTTTCCGTCCGATTGTACGCGATAAGCTGATCCAGCAACAACAGAACATGGGTCGGATGAGCCGGAATGAACTGCGCTTCTTCGGAATTCTGGTTCGGGCCGATTATGACTGGGATGTCCCAGGTTTCGCCAGGGCGCTTGTCCTCGCCGCGAACGTCAAGCAGTGAGACGCATGGAGGTCGCAGATAAGGTCGCGGTCGATTTCATTGCCCTGTTCCAGCCGGTCGAACCCCATCTGGATGGCCTCCACAGAGTTGTACGCCTCTCGAATGTCACGCTCGGATGCCTTAACCAACGAAACTCCTAATTGAACTCCATGTTGGTTAACTATCTCTACCGTGTCAGTGAACAGAGGTACCGCAGGAAATGGGATCTCGCCGTCTACCTACATCTCCAGTAAGTCCCGCTTAAAAGTCAGCAAGATTCGTCTGATGAAGAACCGCTCAGCTAAGAACCACTCCCAGCCTCTGGATTAGTTTGCTCTTCTGGGTCGTAATACTGGGTTAGCCCATCAGGCCCACATGCTCAAGAACAGGCATCTCTACATTATCGTTTCTTGATAGGGAGTGACGTCAAGGTCGTAGAGACCACATCGCTCCAATACGCGTTTCAGTTGCCGGATTAGGACTACCGCAGGTGAACTCGGAGGATGGCTTGAGAGGGGACCTACTGGCTTCGTTTCCTCAACGCTGCGTTCAAATACAGCGATCAAGACCATAGGTGCAGTCTGATTGGGCTGCATAGCATCTGTGATCGGGTTCTCGGTATCAGATCATGTCGATCAAGGATGGTTTGTAGACATCGAAACTGCGAGGTTGAGGCTCCACGGTTTAGAATTTTATATAGCGACATACGATATATAGAATCGTATATTCCAGAAATTCGGTGTTAGGCGGCTCCAAAATCCTGAATCCGGCCGATAATCTGTAGATGTGAGTTGGTCGTGATTATGCCAATAATCACGACCACTCTGAGTTGTCCTACAACCGGTGGGGGAACATGAAAATCGAATCGAGGGAGAACGACGCTTCCGCCGGCACAGCGGCGAGAAATCTGGGTACATTGGTATGATAAGCCAGCCGGTCCTTGACCGAAGCATTAGTTACGGGTGGCTATAAGATCCGAAACGCGAATATGGAAGAGATTAGCACGGATGCCGCGCCGCCGAGCATCGGCCCGTTTTCACAGGGGATCAAGGACGGCGACACGGTACACGTCTCCGGTCAGGGACCGATCGAGCCCCAGACTGGCGAGATCATCGAGGGGAATATCAGCGACGAAACACGGCGAACGCTCGAGAACGTTAGCGCAGTACTCGAGGCAGCAGGAGCGTCGCTCGACGACGTCTTGAAGACGACGGTATTCGTCCAGGACATGGCGAACTACGACGAGATCAACGACGTATACGCGGAGCACTTTACTGCCCCGTATCCGGCCCGTAGTGCAGTCGAAGTGGCCGACCTTCCCGTCGACATCGGCGTCGAGATCGAAGTGACTGCGACGCTCTGATCGAACCGGCTTCTGCTCCGGGAGGGGGAGGAGTACAACAGCGGCGAGAGAATCTCCGTTACCGGATAGAAGCGATGGAACCCTCGCCGGGCTCAGGCTACGAAACAGGACGTTGCAGCCACACGCTTATTTGCCGCACGAGCGATGGGCTGCGTATGACTGCCGCCGAGGCAGACGACCTCGAACGAGTCGTACTGTTGCAGCGACTGAAACCCGACGCGACCGAAGAGTACGTCGCGGCACACGAGGACGTTCCCGATTCCGTCGTGGAGGCCATGCGCGATGGCGGCGTCGAGAACTACGACCTGTACGTCCACGACGATATCGCCGTCAGCGTCATGGACGTCCGCGACCTCGAGGAGTTCGAAGCGGTCTATGAGAGTGACCCCGACAATCAGGCCTGGGAGGAGCGGGTCGGGCAGTTCAAACGGTCGGGCATCGATGCCGACGACATGGAGATTCCGACCATGGAGCGGATCTGGTCGCTGAGCAAGACAGACGACTGAAACCCTGTCCGGCGCTACTGGGGCGATTCGCTGGCGAGAGGGTATCGACCAAACAATCATTGCATTGGCGGATGTTAGCGCATCTGTATGGCAGGTAGATTCGACGGTCAGAGCGTGATCGTTACCGGCGGCGGCGCGCACACCGACCGCGCGCTCGGTATCGGCGAGGCCACCGCGAAACTGTTCGCACGCGAAGGCGCCGATGTCGCCGTGCTCGACGTCGAGGAGGCGATGGCCGAACGGACGACGGCGACATTCGATGACCCGGACGGGGATTCGCTCGCGCTGGAGTGCGACGTGACCGAGCAGGAGAGCGTCGAAGCGGCGGTCGACGGGGTCGACGAGGCGTTCGGGGGCGTGGACGTGCTCGTGAACAACGCCGGCATCCGCATCGAGTCGGGACCGTTACCCGAGTCAGACGAAGAGGCGATGCAGCGGATCCTCGACGTCAACCTCCAGGGAATGGCACGGTGTTGCAAGCACGCGATCCCGATCATGGCCCGCGACGGCGGCGCGATCGTCAACGTCGCGTCCGCCAACGCGACTGTCGGCCGCGAGGGGTGGTCCCTGTACGACGCCACGAAGGCGGGTGTGATAGCACTCACCCGAGACATGGCCTGCGACCACGCCGACGACGGCATCCGGGCGAACGCAGTCTCTCCCGGCTGGACGATAACCGATTACCACCTCGGAGACGTCACCTCCGACGAGGCCGAGCAGCGAGTGGAAGAAGCGACAACGCGGCGCGAGGAGGGACCGGCGATCCTGAAGCGACACGCACACCCCGACGAGCTGGCCGAAGGTATCGCATTCCTCGCCTCGGACGCTTCTTCGTACGTCACCGGAACGACGCTTGAGGTCGATGGCGGGATGAACGCCGTCGGTCACCAGCTGTAGGTCCGACTGCTCGGCTTCCGCCGTCAGTCCGTGAGGCCGCCCTGATCCCGGGACTCACCGGAGTTCAGCGATCCTGACGACGGTGTCGACGCCGTACGGGTACTCCGTGCAGTCGATAGTAGTGATCGAGCCGGATTCGTCCTGTACGACGGATAGCTCTTCGCCGCTGTCGAGCCACTGGGCCCGCGATATAGACCGGTTGAGTCCTTCGATGGAGCGCGGCCCCGCTCCCCCCTCGCCCACTGTCACGTTCTCGTCGCCACCGACAGAGAGGTCGAAGGCGAGGTAATAGAGGGCGTCATCCGTTTCGAGGACCGCGTCGCGGCCGGGGCACTCGCAGTCGACGGGCGCGCCCTCGTAGACGACGTCGGCGTGCACGTCGATCCACTCGCCCGCACGGCGGAGCGCCGCTGCCTCGTACTCGGGGATCGATCCGTCGGCGTTCGGGCCGACGTTGAGCAGGTAGTTCGCCCCGCGAGCGCGGCAGCGCGCGAGCGTCTCGATGATATCGGCCGGCGACTTGTAATTGAAGTCCCGGTTGCTGATCCCCCAGTGGCCGTTCATTGTCTGGCACATCTCGCCGGCGACGTACTTGTCCATGTTCTCGCGGTCGATAGGATCCGGCTCGCCCTGTTCGAACGTGACGCTGTCTATCTCGGGGTGGCTCATCTCCCCCTGGTTGTCCATCCCGGTGTTGTTGATCACGATAGCGTCGGGCTGGTGCTCCCTGATCAGCCCGTATCGCTCGTCGAGCCGCCAGTCGACGTCGCCGCGCGACCAGTCCCCGTCGAACCAGAGGCCGCCGATGTCGTACTCGGTGAGGAGGACTTCGATCGAGTCGTGGAGGAAGTCGACGTACTCATCGAACTCATCCGGTGAACAGTCGGCGGAGTCGCGTCGCCAGTCGAGCGTCGTGTGATAGAGAAACGGTTCGATACCTTCGGCGTGACAGCCGTCGACGAACTCCCGGACGAGGTCGCGACCGGCCGCCGAATTCGGGGCATCGAACTCCGTCAGCCCCTGCGTGTCGTACAGGGAGAACCCGTCGTGATGGCGGGCGGTCAGGACGGCGTAGTTCATCCCTGCCGCTTTCGCGAGTCGGGCGATCGCCCGCCCGTCGAAACCCTCGGCGGTGAACTTCTCGGTGAGGGACTCGTAGGAGTCGGCGTCGACGTCGTCGCGGAGGTGGAGGGCCCACTCGCCCTTCCCGAGGTGTGAGTACAGCCCCCAGTGCAGGAAGAGACCGTACGCGCGGCGTTCGAACTCGGCGATTCGCGGCGCCGGGTCTGGAACAGGCATAGATCGGTTCACCCGGCCATGTCCTATAACGCCTGCGATGGGTGTGCGGGCGAGTAGCACACAGGCTGACGAACTGGAATCGGTCAACCGCCCCAGTGCGACCGTTCACCGCCGGTGGGGGCCTCGGAAGCAGGATCCAGTAGCTTCCACCACCCGAAGAGTAATGTGGGCCGGCGGACACCTCGGGTTGTATGCCGGTAGCGTACGATCCGACCTGGGAGTCGCTCGAATCGCATCCGCTCCCCGACTGGTACGACGACGCTAAACTCGGGATCTTCATCCACTGGGGTCCCTACGCGGTCCCCGGGTGGGCGCCCCTCGGGAGCTACGCCGAGTGGTATCCCTACCACATGTACGACGCGGATAGCGAACACTACGACTACCATCGCGAACACTACGGCGAGGACGTGAGCTACCTCGACCTCGCCGAGCGCTGGGAGGCGGAGAACTGGGACCCGGACCGCTGGGCCGAGCTGTTCGACGACGTCGGCGCCCGGTACGTCGTGATGACCGCCGAACACCACGACGGCTTCCCGCTGTGGCCGACACATTACAGCAAGTACAACGCCGGGGAGATGGGTCCGGAACGCGACCTCGTCGGCGAGCTCTGCGAGGCGGTGCGTGATCGCGGCCTCCGATTCGGCGGGTCGTATCACGCGAACCTGAACTACTACCAGCCCGGCTTCGAGGGGCAGTTCGGCCACCCCGACTTCCACGCCGAGACGGTCGAAGACGCCCAGCCCGGGTCGGAGTACGTCGACTTCATGAACGCGAAACACCGCGAACTAATCCGGCGATACGAGCCGGACCTCCTCTGGTTCGACGTGCCCCGGGCGGAGGGTGACCACCTCGGCGCGCAGGAACTGCTCGCCGAGTACTACGAGACGGCCGCCAACGACTGGGAGAAGGGAGTCGTCGTCAACGACCGCGCCGCGTCGGACTCCTGGGGCCACTACGGTGACTTCGTCACTCCCGAGTACGACCACCCGGATGGGCGGCTGGAGAAGAAATGGGAACTGTGCCGCGGCATCGGCTCCTCGTTCGGATTCAACCGCAACGAGGGGCCGGACGAGCACATGAACGGTTCGGACCTCATTCAGCTGTTCGTCGACGTGGTCTCACGGAACGGTAACCTGCTCATCAACGTCGGTCCGCGCGCCGACGGGACGATCCCCGACCTCCAGCGGGAGCCGCTGGAAGCGCTCGGCGGCTGGCTGTCGGACCACGAGGAGGCCATCTACGGGACTCGGTCGTGGGAGCACTACGAGGACGAAGAGGCCGATATAGACGTCCGCTACACGTGGCGTGACGGAACGCTCTACGCGCATCTCATGGAGTGGCCCGACGACGTCTCGCTCGGCGCCCTCGGATCGAGCAGGGGTGACGACGTCGCGCTGCTGTCTGGCGGCGAACGGATCCCTGTCGACGCGGAGCGCGACGCGAACGCGCTGACGATCGATCTGTCCGGCGTCGAACGTCCCACCGAGTACGTCCCGGTTCTCGCCGTGGGGGGCGTCGAGAACGCCCGCGAATCGGACGAAGAATAGGCAGTCTCCGCGAGGTGAGCCCCCTTTTCCCATTCGAATCAAGCGAGCCGCGTCTGAACCCGTCGCAAAATTCTGTAATAGAACTATAGCTGTTACACGGCCACTGTCACGCCAGCCACTCCACGGCGTTCCGGAGGACCCGGCAGTGACTCTCGTTCCGTAGCGCCTCGTCGCTGTGACCGAGCGAGCTGTAACAGACGCGGCCTTCCCCCACTTCACGGACCCAGAGGACGGGATACGCGTCGTCGAGGTCCGGGTGGTCCATCCGCGCGAGGACGGTGAGATCCCGGTCGTAGTCGACCTGGTACGGTTCGTCGAACACCTCGAAGTCGGAGACGGAGTCGGTCACGGGGTGGTCGCTGTCGACGATCTCGACCGCAAACGTCGACTGCTCGGGGTGGTCGAGGAAGTGGCCGCCGATCAGTTGCCTGAGTTCCGGCAGCGGCTCGTCTCGACTCTGGAACTCGCCGTCCTCGTCGACGTAATTCGTGAGGTCCGACGCGCAGTGCAGCGGGAGATATCCGCCGCCGTCGCGGACGAACGACCGCAGTGCTTCGACGTTTGCCTCCACCGGCCGGCTGTCCGTCACGTAGTCGACGAGGATATCGTACTCTCCGAGGTCTGCCAGCGCGGCCGGGTCGGTCGTCCGGTCCACGTCGACTTCCTCTCCCAGTGCCGACTCGATGAGCGGCGCTTTCGCGTCGAAGTCGTGGATGCTGTTCTCTCCGATCAGGAGCGCCTCGATCCGTGCCATCGTGGATCAGACCGCAGCGGGACGGCAAAAGTGTGCTGGACGGACGCCGACGCGGAGTGGACGGGAGCGGGCGGCGTGAACGGCCGGATTACTCGTCGTCCACGGCGAACGTTCCCTCGAAGATGTTGACGAAGAAGTAGACGTCGAGGGCGGGGTGCAGGTCGGGCTCGCGGCGCTGAACCAGTTCGCGGACCTCGACCCAGCGCTCGTGAGCGCTCTCGTCGTTGCCGCGCGCTTTGGCCGCGAGCGCCGGCGCGAGTTGCTCGCAGATGTCGGCGTGGTGGCCGAGGTACTCCCAGGACGTGCGCTGGGGGTCGTCGTCCCGTTCGGCATTCCGCTCGATGGTCGGCTGGATCTCCGCGACCGCGTCGGCGACGGCCTCGAACGACGACGCGACCGCGGGGTCGATCACTGACGAGTCGCCGTCGAGGCTGTCGTGGCCCGAGTACAGCGGCTCGAAGCAGTCCGAGATCGTTTCGAGGTACGCGCGGACGGCGTCGGCATCAGGTCCGAACGCCGTCTCCAGATGGTCGTCGACGATGGCGTCGAACGACGCGTCGCCGTCCCAGAGCCGCCGGCCCATCGCGACCATCGGGAGCCCCGTCGGGAAGAAGACACGCTGGACCTGACAGCTGACGTTCCCGTCGACGCCGATGTCGTCGAGGTGGCGCATGTCCGTCGCGAGCACGTCGCTGGTCAGGAACTGCCCCGGGTCGCGGAAGTGGTCCCACATGAGGTGGTAATCGAAGTCGAAGGCGTCGCCGCCGAAAGCTTCGCGCCACGCCGCGAGGAAGGCGACGTTCTCCGCCAGATCGGTGGGGTAGTCGAAGTCGTTGCGCTCGTACGGCGGCAAGTCGGGGAGGTCGTCGAGGTCGAGGTCGGCGTACGTCTCCGCGTACGAGCGGGTTATCGGGGCGAACATGAGGCTGAACCGGTCGGTGTTCTCGATGCGCGCCTCCTCGGGTGGCCAGAGCAGATCGGTGTACATCAGGAACGCGATACGGGTGTCGACGCCGCGCTCGGTGAGGACGGCGTCGAGTTCGTTCAGCGTCTGCACGTACAGATCCGAGGGGCGCGCGCCGACGCATTCGTCGCACTCGCAGTGGTTCTTGTGGCCGTCCGAGGCCCAGACGTGGAGCACGTCCACCTCAGAGTGGACCTCCGCGTAGTCAGCGATGGTTTCGACGAGCAGGCTGCGAGCCTCAGAGTTGGAGTAACACAGTTCGGTGTTGACCGGGATGCCGTCGTGGAGTTTCCGCTCGCCGTCGACCTCGGCGAGGTACGGCTCGATTTCTTCCGGCACGGTCGCGTCGGTATCGCCCCACCCCTTGTCGGGCAGGTCGAGGGCGCGCGCGGTCCACCCGTGGCCGACGGCGTGGTAAGTGAGTCCGCGCTTCTCGATGGCGCGGACGCATTCGGCGTGGATCTCTCGGGCTCGTTCGGCCGAGAACTCCTCGGGCTCGTAGGTGGGATTGTTCTCGTGGGTGTACCAGCGCTCGAAGAACGGATAGGACTCGAAGAACTGGATGAAGTAGCTGTTGTAGCCGACCTTCGGCGCCCAGTCGATCATGTCACGGACGTGGTCCTCGCTGACGGCGCCCTCGATGGTGATCCCCCGGTGGCGATGCGACGGACGGTCGGCCACGTCGACGGGATCGAGGGTTGCCACGGACGGGACGTGTTCGCCGTCGGGCCCCGGTCGGACCCAGCGACAACCCTGCTCGCGGAGGTACCGGTAGACCGCGAGCAGCGCGCTACGCGGGTTGACGCCGGCGACGACACCGGTGGACCCGTCTGTCTCGATGCGGATCGCGTCGTCGAGCGTCGGATCGTCGACCTCCGGGAGTTCGATTGGGAGCGTCGCCGCCGTGTCCACCCAGAGTCCAGCGTCCGCATCGTAGGCGTCGCGCTGGGCGACGGTGACCGGCTCGTCGAGCAGCTCCGAGAGGTACTCGCCGAGCTCTTCGGCCGCGAACGCGACGGTTTCGTCGTCGGAGAGTCGGTTGACTGTGAGCGTCGAAGGCGCTGTTCCGGGGCTCATAGCAGTGATCTGTTCGGGGAACACACCCACCACTCCAATAAGGCTTGTGAGTCGGTACCACCTGTCGCCGTCGTCGCGGGGGTCACCGACCCTTTGAAATTAAGAGGACGGAAGTCCCACGGGGAAGCGTGCTCGATAGAAGTCGCCAGAAACGGATCAGTGAGACAGCGGATCGACTCGAATCGCTCCGTGTCGCGGAGCGACGGGAGATCGACGACATCGCCTACCACCCGACGCGGGAGTTCCTCGATCCCGAGGACGTGCGGGGCCGCGAGTTCGAGCCCTGTTCGGTCGGCTTCACGTGGAAACGGGGCCGCGAGACCGAACCGGCCGACCGCCGCGACGCGTCGGCGGACGTCGTGACCGGCGAAGCCTCCTCGGGCCTCGAAGTCGGGGAGAACGTCTGGTTCCGCCTCCGGTTCACGGTCCCGGACTCGATGGCCGGCCACCCGGTGTACCTCCGGTTCATCGCCAGGCCGAACGACGGCGCCGACTACCACGACGAGCCCCGGGTGGAGTCGCTGTGCTTCCGCGACGGCGTCCCGTGGCAGGCGTTCGACAACGGTCACGAGGCCCTGCGGCTGGTCGACGAGGCCGAAGGCGGCGAGACCTACGACCTGCTCGTCGAGGCCGGGACCACGACGCTGTGGGGCCACCTCGAAGTCGAGGAGTTCCTCCTCCAGACCGCGGAGATATACGCCGAGCGCCCCGAAGTCGCTGACCTGCACCGTCACTTCACCATCTGCAGCGATCTCGCGGGCGAGTTCGACGAGGACTCGCCGAACCGTGGCCGCCTTCTCAACGCGCTCGTGGATGCGAGCCACGAGTTCCCGTTCGAGGCCGAGACTGAGGCGGAGTATCGCGAGGGCGCTGCGGCCGCGCTGGAGGCGCTCAAAACGGTCGAGCAGGACCTCACCTCCGACCTCACGGGACAGCAACTCACCGCGGTCGGCCACGCCCACATCGACCTGGCGTGGCTGTGGCCGTGGTCCGAGACCGTCCGCAAGGGCGGGCGGTCGTTCTCGAACGTCCTCCAGTTGATGGACGAGTACGACGACTTCACCTTCATGCAGAGCCAGCCACACCTCTACGAGTGGGCGCGCAACCGCTACCCCGAGCAGTTCGAGGCCATCGAGGAGCGCATCGCGGAGGGCCGGTGGCACCCCGAGGGGGCGCTGTGGGTCGAGGCCGACATCAACAACTCGGGTCCCGAGGCACTGGCCCGCCAGTTCCTGCTCGGCAAGCGGTACTTCCGCGAGGAGTTCGACGTCGACCCCGAGGTGACGTTCATCCCCGACGTGTTCGGCTACAGCGCGGGGCTCCCGGGCATCGCACAGGCGGCCGACTGCCCGTACTTCCTCACCCAGAAGATGTCCTGGAACGAGATCAACGACTTCCCGCACAACACTTTCCGGTGGGAGGGCATCGATGGCTCGGAAGTGCTCGCGCATTTCCCGCCGGTAGACACGTACAACGGGAAGGCGACCGTCGAGGAGGCGACCCGGTCGGTGTACAACGACGCGCAGAACGACCGCACCGACGACCGGGCCTATCTGATCGGGTGGGGCGACGGCGGCGGCGGCCCGACCCGCGAGATGGTCGAGCGGAGCCAGGTCATCGACGACACCGAGGCGCTCCCCGACATCGAGTGGGGCTCGCTCGCGGGGCTGTTCGACCGGCTCGACACCGACCGCGAGGAGTACCCGAAGTGGAGCGGCGAACTGTACCTTGAGATCCACCGGGGGACGCTCACCACGCAGGCCCAGACCAAGCGGAACAACCGGAAGGGTGAGTACGCGCTCCGCGAGGCGGAACTCTGGAGTTCGCTGGCGCGGGCGCTCGAAGCCGAGTCGTACCCCCACGAGGAACTCACCCGGGCGTGGAAGGTGCTGCTGTTCAACCAGTTCCACGACATCCTGCCAGGTTCCTCGGTGACCGACGTGTACGCCGACGCCGATCGCGACTACCGCGAGGTGTTTGAGACGACGGCCGAGGCCCGCGAGGCGGCGTTCGACGCGCTGTTCGACACCGCGTCGGGGACGGACCGGGTCTGTCTCACGAACCCGCTGTCGTGGACCCAGCGGCCGACCGCGTCGGTCCCTGCCGACGACGTGGCCGTCGAAGCGTCCGATTCGGAGGACTCACTGGTCGCAGTCCCCGACGGCGAGCGTGCTGCCGGTGAGGCGAGCGACGCCGAGGGACTCCCCGTCCAGCGGACGAGCGACCGCCTCGGCGACGGCGGCGACGAACTCCTCGTCGACGGGCCAGACGTGCCGGCCTTTGGCGCCACGAGCGTCACGCTCCAGTCCGCGGACGACGCGTCCGTCGACGACCCGTTCGAGGTCTCGACCGAGCGCCTCTCGAACGGCCTCGTGACGGTCTCGTTCGACGGCGGCGAGGTCTCGGTCACCGACGACGAGACCGGCAGGGAAGTCCTCGAAGAACCGGGCAACCGGCTGATGCTGTACCGCGACCAGCCGGCGCAGTGGGAAGCCTGGGACATCGACGAGGACGTCTACGCAGTCGGTGAGCAACTCCCCGAACCCGAATCGGAAGTCGTTGAGACTGGGCCGGTCCGCGCGACGGTCCGACAGACTCGCTCGTTCGGCGACTCCGAACTCGTCCAGGAAGTCTCGCTGTACCGCGACGCCAAGCGCGTCGAGTTCCGGACGCACGTCGACTGGCAGGAGGAGGAGAAGCTTCTAAAGGCGCACTTCCCGGCGGCCGTCCGGGCGACCGAGGCGACTTACGATACCCACTTCGGCCACCTCGAGCGCGACACGCACGACAACACGACGTGGGACCAGGCGCGCTTCGAGGAACCCGGCGGTCAGTGGGTCGACGTCTCCGAACCGGGGTACGGCGTCGCCGTTCTCAACGACTGCAAGTACGGCGTCCACGTCGACGGAACCGACGTCTCGCTGTCGCTGCTCCGCGCGCCTGACCACCCCGACCCAGAGGCCGACCGCGGCACCCACGAGTTCACGTACGCGCTGCTGCCCCATGAGGACGATCCAGTCGAGGCAGGTGTGAACCGTGCGGCATGCGAACTAAACGCGCCGGAGCGGGCCGTCCCGGTCTCTGACCCCATCTCGCTCGCCCCGGTTGAGGTCGACCCCGATGGCGTCGTCGTCGAGGCGGTGAAACGCGCCGAGGACCGCGACGACGAACTCGTCCTGCGGCTCTACGAGTCAGAGGGACGACACACGTCGGCGACGATCGACTTCGATCTCCCGGTCACGGAAGCGACCGAGACGAACCTGATCGAGGACAGCGAGGGGGATCTCCCCGTCGAAGACGGGCAGATCGAACTCGAGTTCGAGCCGTTCGAGATCCGGACAGTTGCGGTTCGACTCGCGGAGTAACTGCTCCGCTCTTTGGTCGCGCCGAATACACTCTTTCGAACTACTCGCCGAGGTAGTCGTCGCTCCCCTCGTGGAGCGGGGCGAACCCCTCGACGTAGCGGGCGTCGACGCGTTTGCCGAGCGCTTCCGCCTCGCTGCGGACGCCCGAGAGAAGGTTGTCGAATTCTGCGTCGATCCCGCCGTGTTCCTGCAGGAACTCGACCTGTGACTCGTGGTGCTCGATAGCCCGTTCCTTCCGGTCCTGATACTCCGTGATGTCGATAAGAATGGAGGGGTCGATCGACGAGGTCGGTTTGCCGAAGAAGTAGACGTTCTCGACGTCGCAGGGGTCCTCGGGGACGTCGACTTTCGGGAGCGACGCCATGTAGTAGGCGTCGGTCACGAGTTCCGAGGTGGTCCGGTGGTCCGGGTGCATGTCGTCCCCGTAGTGAGTGAGAATGTACGTCGGGTCGTGGCGGCGGATCGTCCGGACGAGTTCGAGGCGGTTCTCCAGCGAGTACTCGATGCGGCCGTCTTTGAACCCCAGGAACTCCGCCCCGGCGCCGAGCGTCTCCGCGGACGCGGTCGCCTCGTCCTCGCGGACGGTCGCAATCTCTTCTTCGGTGGCGTCGAAGCCACCGTACTCACCGCGGGTCATGTGGGCAATCGTGACGTCGTCGCCGCGGTCCGCGTGTTTCGCGATCGTACCGCCGCAGAAGATGTCCGCGTCGTCCGGATGCGCAACTATCGCTAGCAGGTCGGCCATACGAAACGCGTGGCGGCCATGACCTATAAAATCACCCGGTGCTCGCGTGACTGTTTCCGATCAGGACCGCGCCGTCGATCCTCGAACCCGGTCGCGTTCGTCCCCGTACTTTTATCCGCTCTTCCCGGGAAGCGGTTCCTATGTCAGGGCGATCAGTGTACGACGAGTTAGGTGTCCCTACCGTCGTGAACGCCAGCGGGACCAAGACCCGGATCGGCGGGAGCCGCATCCGCGAGGAAGCGCTCGAAGCGATGCACGAGGCCGCGGGGTCGTTCGTGCGACTGTCGGATCTTCAGGCGCGAGCGAGCGAGCGCATCGCGGAGGTGACGGGCGCAGAAGCAGGTTACGTCACCAACGGCGCGGCGGGCGCGTTGCTGCTCGGGACGGCGGCCTGCATCGCCGGGACCGACCCGGGTGCGATGTCGCGCCTCCCGGACACCGAGGGCTTCGCCGACGAGGTCGTCATGCCGCGCACTCACCGGACGGGCTACGACCATGCCTTCCGGGCGGCCGGCGCGACCATCGTCGATATCGGGACGAACGACCGCCACCTCGGGACCGGCTCGCGCAACGTGGAACTGTGGGAGTACGAGGACGCGATCTCCGAGGACACCGCGGCTGTGGGCTACATCTACAAGAGCTACGTGGACCCCCCGCTGTCGGAGGTGTGTGACCTGGCCCACGAGCACGATGTCCCCGTGATCGTCGACGCCGCCGCCGAGCTCCCGCCCGTCGAGAATCTCTCGTGGTTCACCGAACAGGGCGCGGATATCGTGGCGTTCAGCGGCGGGAAGGCGATCCGTGGCCCGCAGACGACGGGCATCCTGGCCGGGCGCGCCGACCTCGTCGAGTCCGTCGCCGCACAGCATCTCGACATGCACGCCGCGGAGGACGTCTGGGAGCCGCCGTCGGCACTCCTCGATACCTCGCAGTTCGCTGGCGTGCCGAAGCAGGGGATCGGCCGCCCGCTCAAGGTCGGTAAGGAAGAACTCGTCGGGCTGCTCAAGGCGCTCGAACTCTTCGTGGAGGAGGACCACGAGGCGAACCGGCGCGAGTGGCGCGCGATGGCCGACGAGATCGCCGAGAAGCTGGCGCCGATCGAGGGGGTGACGACGACGGTCAACGACGGCGACACCGACGTCGCAGCGACCGTGTCAGTCAGTGTAGACGCGGGCGCTGCCGGCCGGTCGGCGACAGACATCGTCAGCGGACTCCGGCGGGAAGAGCCGCGAGTATTCGTCGGCGCAGACGAACTGCGGAACGAGCGGTTCACCGTCAATCCGATGTGTCTCACGAAGTCTGAGGCCGAGTACGTCGTCGATCGTATCGAAGCGCACGCTCGCGGGGAGGCCTGATCGGCATGCGAGCCGTTTGTGTTCGAAAAGGCGGGGACGGTCCGGAAGTGATTGATGTCCCACGACCGGAACCCGCCGCCGGCGAAGCGCTGGTCCGGACGCTCCGAGTCGGTATCGACGGGACCGACCACGAGGTCATCGCCGGCGGTCACGGCGGATTCCCTGAGAGTGCAGACCACATCGTCCTTGGTCACGAAGCCATCGGCGTCGTTGAAGACCCGAACGGTACCGACCTTGACGCCGGCGCACTGGTCGTGCCGACTGTCCGTCGCCCGCCAGGAGACGAGACCACGCCATACTTCGAGCGACGAGAACCTGACATGGCGCCGGCAGGCGAGTACGTCGAGCGGGGTATCGTCGGCGCGCACGGGTACATGGCCGACTACTTCACCAGCAAGCCGGAGTTTCTCGTCCCCGTCCCTGACTCCCTCGCCGAGACGGGCTTCCTGGTCGAGCCGATCAGCAACAGCGAGAAGGCCATCGAACACGCCTTCGCGACGCGGTCGGCGTTCCACTGGGAACCCGAGTCCGCCTTCGTCCTCGGGAACGGGCCGCTCGGGCTCCTCACGCTGGCGATGCTCGGAGACCGCTTCGAGCGGTGTTACTGCCTCGGTCGACGCGACCGGCCGGATCCGACGATCGAGATAATCGAACGTCTCGGTGCGACGTACGTCGACTCACGGGAGACGCCCGTTGACAATTTCCCGTCCCGACACGAGTCCGTCGACTTCCTCTACGAGGCGACCGGGTACGCGAAACACGCCTTCCAAGCCGTCAAGGCCCTCGCCCCCAACGGCGTCGCGGCGCTGCTCGGCATCCCCGACTCGTGGGATCTCGAGGTCGACGGGGGCGCGCTCCATCGGGAACTTGTCCTCCACAACAAGGCGCTGTTCGGGAGCGTCAACTCGAACGTCGAACACTACGAGGCCGCCGTCGAGACCCTCGAGGAGTTTCCCGAGTGGTTCTGCGATGCACTCGTGACTGGCGTCTATGAACCATCCGCCCTTGACGACGCCTTCGCTCGCGGCGACGACCGGATAAAGTCGGTCATCGAGTTCGGGACTGTCGATCGGTAACCCGTGTTGGCTACTCGAAGACTACTTTTGCATATAGTGGGAAACGACACTCCCTCACTGTTGAATGGAATTCCCGGCCGAGAGACGGTATAGCCCGCGATCCCTGAGTGACCCTCGCGGAGACTCGCTATGGAAGGACCCACAGACACTGATTACAATATTAGGCATGTAATCACGATTCGCTGTCCAGAGGTCGTGAGAGAGACAACCAAACACAGATCGTCACGGTCTACGGGCTGCTCGGACGTGTGATCCTGATTTACGGAACTCTTTCCCACTATCCGGGACAATTCACGTGAAAGGCCAACAGCTGTCTGCCCCGGTGGAAAGACCGGGTTCAGTCTAGCAGACAACCAGAGTTACCGGCGATTCCACGGTTCTCATGCCTACTCGACGCGGTCGAACGCACTCCAATATGGGCCCACCGGGGGTTCGGTCAGCCGCCGAGAAAACAGCACAAACGATCATGTTCATCTATGTGGGAATCCCCGGTAGAACGCTACCGACTATTCTGCCCGGACACTGGCCGTAGCTACGCCTCGTGGGTCTCGTACCGCAGGTTGACCTCGATGAGGTTCGACGCTCGTTCCAACGTCGTTGGAACTTCCTCCCAGAACGCGTCCCCTTCGAGGCGGATGGCAGGGCCGTAGACGGTGATCGCGCCGATCGTCTCCTCACGGTTTCGGTCACGGATACTCGTCGCAACAGAGCGGATACCGGTCACGTGCTCCTCGTCGTCGAAGGCGGTGTCTCGCTCCCTGATGCGTTCGAGTTCGTCCAGCAACTCGTCGCGGTCGGTTATCGTGTTAGCCGTCCGCCGCGGGAGTCCCTGTTGGTCCAACACTTCGGCCATTTCGCCCGGCGATAGCGACGCAAGCAGGACCTTCCCGGCTGCCGAGCAGTGGAACTCGTGGTACGGCTGACCGATCTGGAGGTCGTTTCTGATCTCCTGTTCGTTCCAGGACTTGTAGATGTAGACGACGGCTTCCTCCTTGACGGCGAGGGCGACGGCGTTGTTCGTCCGGTCGACCAACTCCTCGACGACCGGTTTCGCCACCGCGTAGAACTCTCGCTGAGAACGGGCCCGGGTGCCGTGTTTCAGCAGTCGCGTACTCAGGTAGTAGTCGGTAGTCATCTTCCGGACGAACCCGACCTGTCGGAGCGATTCGAGATAGCGGTGGACGCTGCTCTTCGAGACGTCGACTTCCTCGGCCACCTCCGTGACCCCCGCGCCCTCGCGTTCACCGAGCACGTCGAGGATCTGCGCAATAGTGCCCACAGAGCCGATCGGGATGTCGTCAGCATCGGGCATACCCTCGATGTACAGTGGCCGCCTCTTAGTCGTTTCCCACATAGTGCAATTCAGAAACCCTCGTTCGCGACTCCAGCGGATTCCGGTCGAATCCACAGCGGACGCGAGGCAAACTCCCGTGTGAGCGAAACCACTAAGTCGTGACTTCGAAATGTAGCTGGTATGGTGCGACCTGCGCTGCAACTAGTCATCTTTCACGGCAGCCTCGACACCCTCCCCGAGATCATCCACCGCGTCGACGACGCCGGATTCGACGGCGTCGAGTTCGCCTATCGGCTGTTCGAGTCCGACCCGAAGAAGGTCGCACGGACGCTCGAACGGACAGGACTGGAGCCCGTCGGCGGGCACGTAACGCCCGAGGACCTCGACGAGCGACTGGAGAACGATCTGGAGATCCACCGCCAGATCGGGTGCGACCGCGTCGTCCTCTCGCACTTCGACGATCAGTATTTCGAGAGCCGCCAGGCCATCGTGGACGCGGCGCGGGACATCGAAGCGTTCGCGGACCAAGTTGCGGACCACGGACTCTCGCTCGCGTACCACAACGACGGCATCGAGAACGACCCGATCGACGGGAACTCGACGGCTCTGGAGACGCTGGTCTCCCAGCTCGACGACGACATCGCCATCCAGCTCGACGTCAAACACGCTCTGCAGGGCGGGCTCGACCCGATCGAGTTCCTCGACCGCCACGGCGACCGGATCGACACTGTCCACTTCCGCGACGCGGCGCCGGACGTCGACCACTCCATCGCGCTCGGACAGGGCGACATCGACCTCGACGCCCTCATCGACACCGCCGTCCGCTGTGACGTCGACTGGCTCATCTACGAGGGTAACCACCACATGGACACGCTCCCAGGCGCTGTCGACCGGATCCAGTCGGGCCTCCAGGCTGATTGACGGACGTTCCGTCGTGCTCGCGGTCTCTCGGGGCCGCCGCTGCCGTGGCGGCCGCCGCCGGATATAAGTGCTATCGCGTCACATTCCTGCCGTGAACGTCGCTATCTGGACGCATCCCTGGGACGTCGTAGAGGAGGGTCCCGAACAGGTCGCCGAACGGCTGACCGAACTCGGGGTCACCGAACTGACGGTCGCGACCACCTGTCACTCCGTGCAGTCGCTGACGCCGCACAACCCCGAGCGGCGGACCTTCTTCGCCGACGCGAGCGCGTACTTCCAGCCCGACGACGAGTACGGGGCGATCGAACCCAACGTGAACGAGACGATGGGGGAGGCCGACTGGCTCGCGACTATCGAAGACGGACTGGCTGACGCGCCCGTGTCGCTCAACGGCTGGTCGGTCCCGTTCCACAGTTCGGTACTCGGCCGGCGCCACCCCGATGCGACGATGGTCAGCCCGCACGGCGACGACCTGATCTGGGGACTGTGCCCGTCGAACCCTGCCGTACAGGAGTACGGCGAGCACCTCGTCGAGGACCTCGCCGGCCACACCGACTTCAACCGGTTCGAGATGGAGCTGTCCGACTACCAGTACGGCACCGGCTACGGCTGGCACCATCAGGAGTTCTTCGCCCGGCTCGGCCCTCTGGGGGAGTTCCTCTTCGGCCTCTGCTTCTGCGAGCACTGCCGGGAGAACGCGTCCGACGCGGGGGTTGACGTTGAAGCGGCCAGATCCGCTGCGCGCGACGGCATCGACGACGTCCTGGAAGGGCGACTCGCCGTCGAGACGGACGTCGGCGGGTGGCTGATGGAACACACCGCCGTCGCCGACTACGCCGAAGCGCGGACAGAGACGCTCGCCGCGCTGTTCGACGATTACGCGGCCGCGACGGGGTCAACCCCGTTCGGCTACTACCTGAAGTACGGCGGGTTCAACGACGAGCGGATGGACGTCGAACACTCCTGGAAACACGGGCTCGACCTCGGACAGCTCTCCGACCCCGTCGACCAGTTCACGGTTCTCGCCTACGATAGCGACCCCGAGGCAGTTCGCAGCGACGTACGGGCCGCACGGACGCTGACTGGCGACGACGTCGCGATCCACGCCGGGATCCACGCTGGCCACCCGGTCGTCCACGACTACGAGACCCTAGAATCGCTCGTCGGCGCGGCAGTCGACGCCGGCGCGGAGCGCCTGTCGTTCTACGGGTACGGTGTCCTCCCGAACCGGAACCTCGACTGGATCGGCCGCGCGCTCCGGGCGCACGGGATCGCGTGAGGACGCCGGCCGTCGTGTGCAGAACGGCCGACAGAATCAGCGTTCGTCGCTGGTCTGGACGACCTGTTCGTAGATGGCGTCGGTGAGTTCGTCGTCGCGGTCGCCGCTGTAGTGCCAGAACATGATCCCGCGGAGGTCGCGGTCGCGGACATAGTCGATCTTCCGGCGAACGGAGCGGGGGTCGTCGTAGCTGATGAACCCCTCGGGGCCCGTGAGATACGGCGCCTGCGCGTCCACGTCCCAGCGGACGTCGTACTCGTCGTTCTCGACGAACTCGGGGACGAGGTCCTCGTAGTCGACGCGGACGCCACCCCGGGAGTAGTACCCCGACCCGATCACGATCTTCTCGGGCGGAACCCCCTGATCGAGGTACCACTCGACCGTCTCGTGAACGCTGTACTCCTCGTTGTGTTCCGAGGTGTAGAGGTTCGTGTGATGGGTCTCCGGCTCCGACAGCATGTCGTAAGTCATCACGTTGAAGAAGTCGAAGTGCGGCGTGACGGCCTCGAAGTCGATGCCCGCGAGGTGATCCGGCGCCGTGCTGGTCGCGGACGTGAGCAGGTATTCCTTGCCGTCCGCTCGTCCGGCCTCGTCCAGATACTCCCGTAGAGTCTCCACGATCGCTGTGAAGTCCTCGCGTTGGTCCGCTTCGGGGAACTCCCAGTCGTAGTCGAGGCCGTCGAGGTCGTACTCGCGGATGAACGAGACGGCGCTCTCGGCGAACCGCTCGCGGTTTTCCTGCGTCGCCGCCATCTCCGGGAAGTCCTCGCACAGCCCCCACCCGCCGACCGAAATGGAGACTTTCAGGTCGGGATTGGCTTCTTTCAGGCTCGCGATCCGCTCGACGCGCTCCGCAGTGTCGTCACCGTCGGTCACACCCGTGATGACGCCGTCGTCCGTCTCGGCGAACGAGTAAAACAGGTGGGTGAGTTTCTCTGTCGGGACGTCTCGACAGCTCCCGTCGACGTACGCGCCGACGATAGTATCGTCTAGATCAGTAGCTTTCGGGTCCGGCATCGATTCCGTGTGCCGAGAGGAGTGCAATAAATCTAGTGTCGGGTCTGCTGTCGTCCCAGTGGTGATCTGATCGCGAGCTCGGACAGATCGGACCGCCGCAAGATTATAACGGCTGCTGCGTGATGTCCGCGGTATGCGCATTGCAGTCGCGACTGCGAGCCACGAGACCAACACGTTCACCGACGCCCGGACGACCATCGACGACTTCGAGACGGCCGCGGACGAGGCGCTGCTAGAGGAGTTCGACGGCGCGCGCTCCCTCTCGGGGATCGTCGACCGGCTTCGATCAGGGGGTGCGGAGATCGTTCCGACGTACGGTGCGGCCACCATCCCATCGGGCGTCGTGACGAGGGAGGCGTTCGACGCGATACAGTCGGGTATCATCGATCGACTCGCAGAGGAACGCCTCAACGGCGTCTGCCTCGACCTCCACGGATCGATGTACGTCGACGGTCTCGCCGACCCCGAGGGTGAACTACTGGCCGCCATCCGTGACGAGGTCGGCCCCGACGTACCGATCACCGCCGCGCTGGACATGCACGCGACGATCACCGAGCAGATGGTCGCTCATCTCGACGGGGTCGCCGGGTATCGGACCGCGCCGCACACGGACGTCGTCGAGACCGGGGAGCGTGCGGCCGACCTACTGCTCTCGGCGGTCGCCGACGACGTGGCGCTCGCTCTCGGCTGGGAGCCGTTCCCGATGTTGCTGGCCGGCGAGCAATCGGAGACTGACAGTGAACCGATGCGGACTCTGATCGACGAACTGCGCGAACGCGACCGGATCGACGGCGTCTACGACGCGAACTACTTCCTCGGGTTCCCGTGGGCCGACTCGCCCTACGCCGGCTGCCATGCGCTGGTGACCGGTGATGCCGCGGCGGTAGAGACGATCGAGCGGACGGCCCGGGAACTGGCCGAGCGCTTCTGGGGCCGCCGCGACGAGTTCGACTTCACGACGGAGGCTCATGACCTTGACAGTGCGCTCGACACGGCGGCGAACCACAGCGGTCGGCCGGTCGTTATCGCTGACACCGGGGATATCCCGGGTGCCGGGGCTAGTGAAAACGCAGTCGACGCGCTCGCCGCGGTGCTCGAACGGGACGACCTCGGACGGCCGCTCGTGGCCGTCATCGCGGACGCGGATGCCCATCGGACCTGCGAAGCCGCAGGGGAAGGCGCGTCCGTCTCGTTCGAACTTGGGCGGTTCGCAGAAGCAAACGGTGGGCTGCGCGCCTCTGGGACGGTCAGGGCGGTCCGCGAGACGGACGGCGTGAACGCGGCGTTCGTGTCTCTCGACGGGGTGGACGTCGTGATCACGGACCGCCAGACGAACGTACATCGCGATCCAGAGTACTTCCGTGGCTTCGACGTCGAGCCCGGCGAGCGTGACGTGATCGTACTCAAGAGTGGATACCTGAGCCCGGCCTGGAAAGAGGCCGCCTCCCGTCGGTTGTTCGCTCTGACACCGGGAGACACCGATCAGCGGCTCGCCGAACTGCCTTACGACCGGATCCCCCGTCCGATGTACCCCGTCGACGAGTCAGTCGACTGGGCACCGAACGGGAGCGAGTAACGGTGTCCACAGGCGGCGATACGGGAGGCGGATGACTGCTCAGCGCGCGCAGATAGCTACTCGTCGCTCGGCACAGGCGTGAGTTCTCCCGATTCGATCATCGCCTCTAGCGGGTTGTCGTCGATCTCCAGCGGGAACTCGACGCGGCCACGAGTACGGACCGACTCCCACGCCCCGAAGATGAGTTCGGTCGCGTTACGTGCGTTCTCGGCGCACAGCTCCGATTGCTCGCCGGTTTCGAGCGCGCCGATTACGTCCCGCATCACGCGCTCGTTGATGTCCCACTCCGGGAGGTCGGGTTCGACCCACCCGTCGTCGTCGACCGCGCGGACGCGCAGTTCCGACTCCTCGTCGAGCGGGTCGACCTCGATGGTGCCCTTGGTCCCCAGCAGTCGAAGTCGAGCGGGGACGACTCCGTCAGGCGACCCGGTCTGAGCGAACCCGTCGACGCCGTTCTCGTACTTCCAGGTCACAACCGCCTGATTCTCGTTGTGGGCGCCGAAGAAGACGTTCTCCTCGCTGTAGTCAAGCCCCGCGAGCACCCACTCGGGCGCCGCCTCGTCGACGTACTTGCCGAGCATGTCGAAGCAGTGGGTGCCCCAGTCGAAGAGGTTCGGTGCCCACATCTCGACACGCTGGAGGTCGCCGATGCGCCCGTTTTCGAGCAGTTCGTTCGCCACGCGCCAGCTCGGCTTGAACCGGCGCTGGTGGTTGAACGTCAGGTATGCGTCGTGTTCGTCGCACTCGCGAACCATCTCTCGGGCCCCGCCCCACGTGGCGGCCATCGGCTTCTCGCAATGGATCGCCGAGACGCCTGCGCGGGCACAGTCGACGACGATGTCCGCGTGCGCCGCGGGTGGCACCGTGACGCTCACGACATCCGGTTCCACGGTTTCGAGCAGCCGACCATAGTCCTCGAAGACGCGCTCGTCGGGAATGTCGAACGTCTCGGCGAACGCTTCGGCGTTCTCGCGGACGAGATCGGCGCAGGCGACGACCTCACACTCCGGGAGCTTCTCGTAGTTCCTGGCATGGTGATACCCCATCGCGAACCCCGCTGACGTGGGGTTCTCCGGGTCCGCACCCGTTCCGATCACTGCGACTGAGTAACGTGGCACAGTATAGTGTGGCCCCCGCAACAGGCAAATAGGTTATCCTTCCGCAACTATTGGCCGAGTCAACAGTCACAGCCGCCACGGTCGACGAGTTCGTGTAGTCGGAGATCCCTGTTGCAGTCGGTACAGGTCAACCCGACGGTAACGGTGACGTCGAAATCGCCCAGCGTGATGTCGTCGGCGTACTGCAACTGCTCGACAGTCTGCTGGGCGACTAATTCAGTCCGTCTCGCCATCGCGTTGACCGAATCGATCCGTTCCTTCGGGCCGGTAGACTCTCTGGACTCAAACGACAGGTCGAGACACTGCTTGAAGTGGCGGTTGACCGTCTGATAAGAGACGGTATGGTCCTTGAGCTGGTCTGGATCGATCCCGCTCTGTTCGAGTCGGTTGCGCAGTTGGGCCTTCATCCCGCCGCTGACATCGCCGTCTGTGAGGAGGTGGTAGATGTGCTCGGGTTCGCCTTGCAGCGGCATGAGACCGTGGCGCTCCATCGCTTCGCGAACCAGTTCCTCGTTGAAGTACTCCGCGAGTTCGCGCAGGCTGTACCGATCTTCTTCCCGTTGCCAGAGTTCCACCAGTTCCCCTTCCACGTCCTCGATCCCGTAGTCTCGTGCGACCCGACTCAGCTTGCAACAGGTCTTCTCCCCCGATTCAGCCCCGGATTCGCTATCAGCCATTACTAGTAGATAACACAGGACGATAATAATCCCTGTCCTGCCGACCTCGCGCCGGTTGGTCGCCGCATCCGGATTCGGCGTTCGACCGGCTCCGTTTGCTAAAAGGGACGCGGCCGGGCCCGTGTGAGAGAAAGACTTAATCAGGAGGGTTATGCATGTGTTTCGTAGCGTGCGAGTCGAAACACGACGGGTAGACGAATGATCGTGGAGCAGTACGTGAAGATGATGACGCCGCGGGAGAAAGTCGGCCAGCTGCTGATGGCCAAGCCGTACACCAGCGAAGACGGGACCCTCGGCGACCCCGATCGGCGTGTGATCCTCGACCTGCAGGTCGGAACCGTCGGCGGCCCAGTGATAGGGTCGACCGATCGCTCGCCCGAGGAACTGCTGGTGTATCTCGATCAGGTTCAGGAACTCGCCAAATCGACACGACTGGCGGTCCCACCGCTCGTCAACGCCGATTTCGAGCACGGAGTCGGCCAGAAGTGCACAGACGCGACCGAGTTCCCGCAGGCGATGGGGATCGGGGCGACCCGCTCGACGGCAGCCGCGCGGTCGGCCGCTGAGATAACCGCCCGCGAGGCGAAGTCGCTCGGCGTCCACTGGAACAACGCACCGATCGCCGATGTGAACACCGAACCGGAGAACCCCATCATCGGCTGGCGGTCGTTCGCTGACGACGCCGAACTCGTCGGCGACATGGTCGCGGCACAGGTCGAGGGGTACCAGTCCGAGGGGGTCGTTGCGACCGCGTGCCACTTCCCCGGCCACGGCGCGGCGGCTGACGACTCGCACACGGACCTGCCCTACATCGAGTGCTCTCGCAGAGAACTTGAAGCGGCACATCTGCCCCCTTTCGCCAGGGCGGTCGACGCCGGCGTCGAATCGGTCATGACCGGTCATCTCCTCGTAGATGCGCTCGATCCCGACCGCCCGGCGAGCCTCTCACCAGCGGTCTACGACCTGCTGCGCGACGACCTCGGATTCGAAGGAGTCGCGGTCACGGACTCGCTGGATATGGAAGCGATCACCGACGAGTGGACGATCGAGGAGGCCGCACTGGAGGCGATCAGGGCGGGTGCCGACGTCGCGATGACGCTGTGCTCGTTCGATAAACTGGTCGACGTCCGCGATCGACTGGTTGATGCGCTCGAAACTGGCACGCTGTCCACTGAGCGCGTCAACGAGGCCGTTCGGCGAGTGCTCCGGCTAAAGCTCTCGCACAACCACCTCCGGACGCCCCGGCCGTCCGCGGAGCGTGTCACGGACGGGCACCTTAATCCAGACGGTCGGGCGACCGCGAACCGCCTCGCTGGCCGGACTATCACCCTGGCCAGCGATGACGGTGTGCTGCCACTGGCGGAGAAGGATGGCTCGGCCCTCGTCGTCGGCTTCCAACACGAATCGATCGCGCAGGCAGTTGCCGACCATGTCTCCGAGACCTGCACCGTCTACGAACGCGAGGATGCCACAGACCTCCCTGAAGCCGACCGCATTATCGTGAGCGCCGATGGCGATGACGAGATACTCGCCGCCGTCGGCGACCGGGACGCGCCAGTAATCGTGTTCGAATCGGGAGCGCCGTACGACGCCGTTGCGTACCGTGACCTCGCCGATGCCGTGCTCTTCCTGTACGATACCACGTTCTCGTGGGCGCTGGACAAGAACGACGCCGTGCGCCGGGCCGCGGTCGCAGTCACCTTCGGCCGCACCCCCGAGGGGCGGCTCCCCGTGCACATCGACGACGAGTGGCCGTTCGGGCACGGACTTACTTACGAGGACGGCGAGATAGTTCCGCTACCGATGGACGATACCGACTCCGCGCCGAAGTAAACTTGGCGTGGAAGTCACGGCCCACGGTCCGTGACAAAACTAACTCTGTTACACGGAGCCAGACCAGTCGCAATGGACCTCTCCCGGGCGGTGTCCGAGCGAGTTCTCTCCCGTCCGGGCCGTCCTCTATCCATGGGTAAAGGTTTACACACCTGGTGATCGATCACGGCGTATGAGCGACCACGGGCTCGCTGAAACGTTTCTACGCCACGCCTGCGAGCGACGCCGCTCGCTCGCGGCCGCGCTTGGGTTCGTCGTGCTGATGGTCCCGCTGATGATCGTCTCGCTGACCTACGTCGAAGAGGGATCCAGCACGTACGTGATTACGGTCGTGAATCTCGCCGGACTGGCCTTCTTCGGACTGCTGTTCGCCGGGTTATTGTTCGTTTGTCGAAAACGTGCGAATGATCGAGCCTGGCGATAAATTGCGCGCCCGATCTTACTGGGCAAGCGCAACGCCCGTGTCCCGAATACCGGCGGTACGGTGCCACGGTAGAATTATGTAATTAGTCTCCGAATTCGGGATATGCGAAGCGTTACAATGGAATCGCCCGCCAAACGATCGAGATGGGTCTGTGCTGCGCATTTTGCACTCGCAGCGGTCGCAAACATTGCCGTGGGGCTCACATCGCTCCGATTCTCTCTGAAGGCGAATTCCGAGCGGGCCGTCGTTCAGTTCGTCGCTCGGACCTTCGATTCGGGCACGGCGCTCAATTGGGGACCTAGCTTGGTTACTTCCGTGGTTGATATCATCGGTGTGCTGGCCATTGTCTTCATCTGCATCGGCGCGATACAGTCGCTAGCAGTACTTTACTCGCTCCACGGTCGACGGCGGCGCGTCTGCCTATTCGCCGGAGGAGTCGGAGCTGCCACCATCGTTTCACTCCCGTGGAGCCTAGTCGGCGCGTCGCTAGCTTTCCTCGGGGCGGATCTGTTCGATCATCGGTCGGCATCCGAGACGGATTTATGACAATTTTCATTAGAAATATTTTTATCTACGACTTCTGACTACCGGATATGGCGAACGGTAGAGATTCGCAATCACAGCGAAGCTCAGACAGTACGGTGTCGAACGGGATGACTCGTCGGAAGTGGCTTGCCCTCTCGGGGGCTGGCCTCGCCGGACTCGCCGGCTGTAACAGCGAAGACACGGAACCACCGTCGTCGACGGAGGCGATGAGCGGCGACGGAAGCGGGTCCGGCGACGGTGGGAGTACGGATCCGAGTGACGGAGCGTCGACCATCTCGGGGTCGCCCCGGGACGGGGAGCTCACTCGATTCCAGCAGAACATCCCTTCTGACTTCAACTGGAACTTCTTCATCACCGGCTACCAGGCGGGCGTCGCGCGGCAGTTCTACCACGAAATCCGACCACATCTGGATCACACGCTAGAAAATTGGGAGTACGATACCGAGAACAACGTCGAGCGGTGGACGTTCCCGGAGAACCTGACCTGGTGGAGCGGCGATGCCGTCACCGCCGAAGACGAGTACACGAAGTGGGAGATCGATCGGCTGCAAAACCCGAGCGACAGCGACCTGGCGGAGGTTCGGCTCGTCGACGACTACACGCTGGAGTTCGAGTACAAGGACCAGCAGAACCCGACGATCGTCGAGCGCTCGAACGCACTCGGCACGCCGATCGCCGTCCCCCGCTGGAAATTCGAGTCGTGGCTCCAGCGATATCAGGACGCTTCCAGTCAAGACGAGCGCGATAGTATTACCGAAGAGCTCACGCAGACGGAGATCACTACGACGACGGTCCTCGAAGAGGGACTCGGTAACCACCCTTACGAACTCGTGGAGGCAAATGCCCAGGAGATGGTCTTCGAACTCCGCGACGACCATCCGTGGGCGACAGAAGACCAGGTCCAGCGAGTGCGCACCCGGACGATCACCGAGAGCTCGTCGCTCATCATCCAGCAGGACAAGATCGACATGCGCGGGGGCTTCCTCCCGCAGGACTTCCAGGGACCAGACCACCTCAAGGAGATCATCACCCGTCCGACGTTACAGATGAGCAAGGTGATGTTCAACCACACGAACGACCACCTCGGCAATCGGACGGTCCGGCGAGCACTGGCCCACCTCATCGACAACAACAACATCATCCAGAATCAGTCGCCCAATGCCACGACCGTCGAGAAACAAACCGGAATGGGTGACAACTGGGTCAGGGAGTGGTGCGGCGACGACTTCTACGAACAACTGCACACGTACCCCAATGAGGCCGACCCTGAAGGCGCGACGCAGCTCCTCGAAGAGGCCGGCTACTCGAAGCAGAACGGCGAGTGGGTCGACCCTGACGGTGAGGCCGTCTCCTTCAGTGTCCTCGGAATGAACTGGGGCGCATTCGTCGACGGCGCCAGGACCGTCAACGCCCAGCTCGACCAGTTCGGCTTCAACGTCGAGTTCCAGGCGCTCGAAGCGGCCTCGTTCCGCGAGCGCGCCTGGGGGAGCATGGAACACGACCTATCGTTCTACTACCAGAACAACTGGATCAACCACCCGGTGTCGTACTTCCGACCGCATTATCCGGGCGGTCTCCGCCTCGCCGAGCCTGATAGCTTCCGGTCCGACATCGAAGGGTGGCTTGACGAAGGGCTCGAAGAGTCCCAACACACCGGGATCCCGCTCACACCGACGATCCCATCCGAACCCGGTGCGATGGAGGTCTCCGGTGACGGTGAGGAGGTCAACCTCTACGAGTCGTGGGACAACATCCACAAGGCCCAGAACCGCGACGAAACCGTCAGCAACCTCAAGAAGCTGCTCCGGTACTGGAACTTCGATCTGCCGCACTTCGTGAGCCTCCAGATGCGAGGCGCGTGGTGGGGCGACACCCGCGACTTCGAGATGCCACAGGGTAACGAAGACCTGAAGATTTACGCATCGAACGACGTCGCGCTCAGACACGGCCACATCAAGTACAACTACGAGTGACCACGGGCTGCGGTAGGTGGTCACTCGCTTCGCTAACCCCTCTCGTTCGTCGGCCAAAGCTGTCTGGATTTTTACGTTTACCCAAACAATAATACCCTGTGAATGGGAAATCCGGGTAACTCTATGTCGGATACGCAAGCGAACTCGATAGCCCGGAGTGCGCAGGTGGGCGGTGACACGGTTCTCCGGGTTCGAAACGCCGACGTGATGTTCGATATGGACCGCGGGACCTCGAAGGTCCTCAACGATGTCTCGATGGACGTCCAGCGGGGCGAGACACTGGGCATCGTTGGCGAATCGGGATCCGGGAAGTCCATGTTCGCCTCCTCCATCATCGACGCGGTGGTTGAACCCGGGATTCTCGACGCAGATGTGACGTATTACCCGCCCAGCGGCGGGGAGGTC
This sequence comes from Halosimplex yunnanense, assembly GCF_054504345.1. Lineage (NCBI taxonomy): Archaea > Methanobacteriati > Methanobacteriota > Halobacteria > Halobacteriales > Haloarculaceae > Halosimplex > Halosimplex yunnanense. Next base: position 146,650 of record NZ_JBTJEL010000027.1, read on the forward strand.
GACGTGCTTGATCTCCCCGAGGACGACCTGCGAGCGTTCCGCTGGGAAGAGATCTCGATGGTGTTCCAGGGCGCGATGAGCTCGTTCAACCCGACGACGAAGATCGAGACGCACTTCGTCGAGACGCTCCGCGCTCACCGCGCTGATGTCGACGAAGGAATGGAGCGAGCCCGGACGCTCCTCTCGGACCTATACCTGGAACCGGACCGCGTTTTCGACGCCTATCCCCACGAGCTCTCCGGCGGGATGAAACAGCGTGCACTCATCGCGCTCGCTCTCGTGCTCGAACCCGAAGTCGTCGTCATGGACGAGCCTACTGCGTCGCTGGACTTGCTCATGCAGCGCTCGATCATCCAGCTGATGGAGCGGCTCAAGGAGAAGTACGATCTGACGCTGATCTTCATCTCCCACGACCTCGCGCTCGTCTCCGAACTTGCCGACCGACTCGCCGTGATGTACGCCTTCCAGTTCGTCGAGGAGGGACCTGCCGGGGAGATCGTCGATTCGGCCACACATCCGTACACCCGCGCGCTCCTCAAGTCGATGCCGAACATGGACGCGCCCGTCTCCGACATGGAACCGATCGAGGGCTCCTCACCAGACCCAGTCGATGACCCGGCCGGGTGTTCGTATCACCCGCGATGCCCGCTCGCCGACGAGCAGTGCGTCTCGGAGGACCCGAAAATGCTGGAGACAGACGACGGTCACCGGGTAGCGTGTTTCCACTGGGAGGCTGCGCCGTCGAAGATCGACATCGAAGTGGAGCCCGACCACGAGAACGCGATCACGGCACCTGAGCGCGACCCGGACGCCGAACGGCTCGTCGCGCTGGACGACGTCGAGGTCCACTTCGAGGATAACGACGGCCTGCTCGGACTCTTCGGCGAGTCCCAGACGGTCCACGCCGTCGACGGTGTCGATCTAGAGATCGCCGAGCGGGACGTGGTCGCGCTTGTCGGCGAATCGGGTTGTGGCAAGACGACGCTCGGGAAGACGGCCGTCGGACTCCAGGAACCGACGGGCGGCACTCTCACGTACCACGGTGCCGACGTCTGGGAAGCCGAGGCGGAGGGGCGGACGAACGGCGTCGAGTTCGAAGAGATCCGCAAGTCGCTACAGGTCATCCACCAGGATCCCGGAAGCTCGCTCAACCCCCACCAGCGGATAAAGGACATCCTCTCGGAACCGCTCCGGAAGTGGTACGCGAATCTCGACGGGGAGACCCGCTTCAACAGGGTCCTCCAGATCCTCTCGCTCGTCGGGATGGAACCTCCTGAAGACTACGCCGAGCGATTCCCACACCAGTTGTCAGGTGGGGAGCAACAGCGAGTCGCGCTCGGCCGTGCACTACTGATGAATCCCGATCTCATCCTCGCCGACGAGGCCGTCTCCGCGCTCGACGTGAGCCTCCGCATCGAGATGATGGATCTCTTCCTCCAGATGCAGAAGCAGTTCGATACGTCGTACCTGTTCATCAGTCACGACCTCTCGAACGCCCGGTATCTCGCCGAGAAATCCGGCGGCCGCATCGGGGTCATGTACCTCGGAGAGATCGTCGAGATCGGGTCCGTCGACAAGATCCTCCGCGACCCCGTCCACCCGTACACGAAGGCGCTGCTGTGGGCGACTCCCGGCCTCGACACCGACGAGACCGAGATGCCGCTGCGAACTGTCGACATCCCCGACGCGAAGAATCCGCCGAGCGGCTGCCGGTTCCACACGCGCTGTCCCGAGGCCCGCGAGATCTGCACGCGCCAGACGCCGGATCTGGAAACAGTCGAAGCGCGCCTGGAGACGGCGTGTTTCCGTACGGACGAGGATCACGAGTACTGGGAGAGCGAACCGATCACCGGAGACGAGGAGACGCTTCGCGGGCCACGGG
>NZ_JBTJEL010000024.1:0-85576 GCF_054504345.1 Halosimplex yunnanense
AGATCTGCAACCTGCCGCTCCCCGCGCATCTGCTCCTTGATGGTATCGACGACAGGTTTGCCGTCCTCGTTTTCTGCGGAGAGCATTCCCTCCACGTTTTCCATCAGGAAGGCCTTGGGCTGATAGTGGTCGACGAAGCGGAGAAACTCTTCGTATAGAAGGTGGCGTTCGTCACTCTGGTTATCACGTCCCTCAATTGAGTTGATTTTGCTTCGGCCGACCAGGGAGAATGTGGGACATGGTGGACCCCCTGCGACAAGATCCAGTTCTCCTTCATCGAGGCCGAGGTCCGGTGGCTGTTCCTCACGGATGTCCCCCACCGTCATTTCACATTCATGGTTCGCATCGTAGGTGGGCTTCGTATTTTCCTCGTGATCAATTCCCCATAGAACTTTGAAACCGGCATCGTGGAGGCCTTGTGATAGGCCTCCGGCCCCGCAGAAAAGGTCGATAGCTGTGAGACGTTCCTCAGTCATCTGTTCAGACGAATGTAGCGGCGGTCGTTTAAAGTTCCTATTCGGGCCATGTATCTATCTTGTGTGTATATTGTAATCAACTTAAATACTTCGCCTCGGTCAATCCCCCATACTGAATGGACGTCGAGGAATATTCGTGGGTGAAAGCCAGCGAGTACCGTGAGAACCTACTGCTATCTCTTGAAGACAAGCCTCGAACACCGAAAGAACTCTCAGAGATGACAGACTACTATCTAAGTCACGTCAGCAATGTTCTATCCGACCTGGATGACCATGGACTCGCAGAATGCATAACGCCAGACCGGAAGAAGGGACGTCTATGGCAGGCAACCGAGAAGGGCGAGGAGATAATTGAGGATCTGAAAAGGTGACTCAGCAAGCCTCACTCCCGTTTGGAAGAACTGACATTACAGTCGAAGAACTCGAACAGCTAATCGATACAGAGGAAGCCGCCACACAGGCGGAAAAGGGAGGAGTGAACGATGCGAAAAAGCAGATTGAAGATTTCATTACCTGCATTCCGAATCTTCTGAACTGGTTAGAAGATCACGGACGAAGTTATCCTTGGAGGGAAACGAAGGACCCCTGGAAAGTCTACCTTGCTGAGATCCTGCTCCAGCGGACACGAGGTGATGCGGTTGAGAAAATATACTCAGACCTGATTCAACGGTTCCCGGACCCAAAAGCTCTCAATCAGGCCTCAGAAGAGGAAATCAGGGAAGCGGTTCACTCTCTCGGCTTCGTAAACCACAGACAGAGGACGTTAGAAGAGGTTGGGAGGATTTTTATCCAAGATTTCGATGGAGGAATTCCGGACTCCATCGAAGATTTGAAGAAACCCTGGCGTGTCGGCGACTACTCTGCGAGGGCGACCCAACTGTTCGCAAGAGGAAAACCTATGTCCTTGGTTGATTCCAACTTCGCCAGAGTGATCGGCAGAGTTCTCGGCTACGAGATGCCACAGCAACCTCACAAGAGTGATGATGTGTATACCTTACTGGATGCGCTCACACCAACAGATCCAGATGTTGCACGAAGTTTTAATTTAGCTATCCTCGATCTCGGGGCTCTCGTATGCACTCCTAACAGTCCGGATTGTGAATCGTGCCCTATTAGCGCTACCTGCCAGTACTATCAGTCTGCCAAATCTGAGGGACAATAACTATGGCGTATTTTTGGCTGAACCAGAAAGGAGCGGACGGAAGCAACTACCACGACGAGGTCGGAGAGGTCTACCACTATAGAGGGAATACACCAGGAGCAAACCAACTTTCCGAGGGAGATAGATTCGTCTATTATCGTCCCGGAGATTACATTCTATTCGGAACTGGTGAAATAGATCACATTAAACGAGAAGAACAAGATCTGGATTCCGACTCTGGAGTCACAGTGGACTATTTCGCACATATCACAGACTATCGACCGTTTGAGCCCCCAATTCGGTTGAAGGGCGTCAATGAGAGCGCGGTGAAAGACAAGATCTCCTTCCTCAAGGACAAACCCGGGTTGACCGGGGTTCCCCAGCATAGCATACATGAAATCTCTCGAGAGGACTATGAAGCAATCATCGAAGCGGCCGAGAAAGAAGTGGGACCAACAGGGGCAAGAGAGTAGTCGGCCTAGTGCGAGAATTAACCGATGAGCCAATACTATGTTACTAAACTGGTGGTTGAATCCGATAGTGGAATAAAGAGGTCCCCCGCTGGTCCTCCGGATCAACCTTCCTAAGAGTGCTATCGAGGCGATTATTAACGATCTTCTTGAGAAAGAACAAGAGGGAGCCATATGGGAGCATCCGATTGGGCGGGCAGGATGTGTATGCAGCTTGAAGAGGAGTTTGGCGTCAGTGAGGATCGAGCCCTCCGTATCACGACTCTCGTTCGACTACTTCGCGGAGAAGGATATGAGGGTGTATTTGGTGAGTATGGGACCGAGCGCCACGAACAAGTCCAGAAACAACTAATCGATGACCTCGATAAGTCCCTTCGTGAACAGCCCGGGGACACAATTGAAGAGCGCTGGAACAGCTTAATGGACGAATTGGACTGCCAGAGTCGTGCTGACAAGGGCGTAACCTCATTCCTTGGGAAAAGCACGACAGCGATGACTGGCAGAACCCAGGCGTCACACGCTCCCGCCCGTGAACCGATTCCGGAAATTCCCGGAAAACTTTGTTTTCCACAAAGCGAATCGCGTTACAGCGTAGGTATCGGTACAGTCAGAATAGGTCAAAATGAATCGTTTCCGGAAACGACCCGGTCACGTTTTTAGTACTAGCCGGAAAACCGTTCTATCAAGCAAACATGATCCGCGATGCTCGCGTTCTCCGGGCCGGGTTCGTTCCTCGGGAAGTTGAGCATCGCGACGCCGAAGTCAACCACCTCTCTAGCGTCCTCGAGCCCATCACGAACGGAGAGCCTGCCGATACGGCCATCGTCACCGGACCCAGTGGGACGGGAAAGACGTGCATCTCGCAATTCGTCACCGAACGCCTACGTGAGGAGGTGCTCGACGTCGAGGCCACCTACGTCAACTGCTGGCGTAACTACACCCGATTTCGGACCCTCTACCAGATCCTCGACGACCTCGGCGCGACCATCGACATCCACCGGCAGTCGACGCCCCACGACGAACTCGTTGATCGCCTCCAGCAGCATGACGGCCCGCGAACCGTCGTCATCCTCGATGAGGTCGACCAGCTCGAAGACCCCAGCGTCATCTACGACCTCCACAGCCTCCCGCAGTTCGCGATCATCTGTATCGCGAACAAGGAAGAGGAGCTGTTCAGCCGCGTCGACGACCGCCTCGTGAGCCGGCTGCGCTCCAGCGAACACGTCCGGATGGACAAGTACCACGACGAGCAGCTGTACGACATTCTGAGTGCGCGGGCGAAGTGGGGCCTCGATGAGGACGTCATCACCGACGACCAGCTCTACCGGATCGCCGACGCGGCCGCCGGCGACGCCCGCCTCGCAATCGGCATCCTCCGAACGGCCGCCGGCAAGGCCGATCGCGAGAACCACGAGCGCATCACCGACGATATTCTCTTGGACGCCGCCGAGGATGCTCGGGCCCAGATCAAGCAGAAGAGCCTCGACTCGCTCACGCCGCACCAGCGCGTCGTCTACGACATCGTTCGCGAGCACGGCCCGGTCGGGCCGAGCGAGATTCACGAGCGCTATACCGAGGACGTCGATGATCCGCGGACGAAGCGGACTATCCGCACGTACCTCTCAAAAATGGAGCAGTACAACCTCCTCGAGGCGGAAGGGACAAGTCGGGACCGAGAGTACTCGCTCGTCGATTCAGCGGCGGCGTCGCCGATGCAGTAACGGTGACCCCGTCAGCTATCAGGAACTGAACTCGCCAAGGCCCGATTGCCCGTGGTCCAGTGGCTCGATGACTTGGGGATCGTCGTTGCCGGGGTTGTTGACTCGCGTCGAAATCTCGTAGGCGTCCAGATCGTCCTTCGGGTACGGCTGGCACAGTTCCTTGCGGGTGTCCGGGTCTGCGGCGAGCCAGTCGGACTCAGCGTCCTTCGGGAGGACGACCGGCATCCGGTCGTGGATTGAGTTCATCAGGTCGTTCGGCTCCGTCGTGAGAATCGTGACACACGAGATCGTCTCATCGTCGCCCTCCCAGACGTCCCAGAGCCCGGCCATCGCGAATACGGGGTCGTCCTCCCGGTAAATCCGGTAGGGCTGCTTCGACCCGCCGTTCGGCGATTTCCACTCGTAGAACCCTGATGAGGGGACGAGGCAGGGACGTGATTCCCACGCCCGCTCGAAGACGCGTTTCTCGTCGGCAGTCTCGGAGCGAGCGTTGATGATGCCCTCCTCGGGTTCGTCCGCCCATAACGGAATCAGCCCCCAGTGGTAGGCGTCAATCTCGTCGGGATCCTCGTTCGTGATGATGTGGAGGTCGTGGCCAGGCGCGATATTGTATCGAGGTGTGTACCCCCCGTCCGCGACGACCTCGGCGTCGAAGCGAGCCTCGAGGTCAGCCTCGTCGATGAAAAGCGAGTTTCGGCCACACATACATCCGGGTCCGGCCGGGAGAGTCTTCAACGTATCTGGTAATGTGAAGGCTGGTTCTGTTGTTCCCTCGTTTGATGGTAGATTTGGGGATGATCGGTGAGTAAAGCGATCGTTCTTCGGTTTGTGAGAACTCTCGGGGGCGAGGCTTATTCCCCCGCCATGCCATTACCGTAATATCATGAGTGACGAAAGCAGGCCGGAGCCATGTGAGGACTGTGAGCCCAAACTTCTCAAAATCGCAGTAGGAGAAACGTACGAATGTCCGAAATGTGGAATTGAGTGGGCTTCTGACCCGGGCGGCGTATGGCCTGCCGATGAGGTGCCTGATGATGGAATCCATCCCGAAACCCGCGAGATGGACGATGTGATACTTGAATAATGCCGTGAAAGCAAGCCCACTTACGACTGTTTCACCGCAGATGGTATGTAATCAAGGGGATTTCTACAGAGCCGAAAAAGCTCTGAATCGTGCGATTAGAGCTCGGTCGGGGGCAGTAGCTCACAGAGAACAGCTGCTTGGTCAAGAAGTGCGTCGAAGAGCCGATCAGTCGGTCGATATAGCGCGTGGTGTTCATCAACAGAGTATGGGGTTTTCTCATCTTCTGTGTGTGAGAGAAATCCGCACTCGAGAAGCGGAGCAAGGGTAGTATCCAGCGCAGTTCCGGAACGGCCAGATTCGACTTCAAGCGTGTGCCGGGAGAACTCAGAAAGGAACCGCGTACAGCAACTCAGGACGTGAGCACGTCGATCAGCGAATAGTTCGTTGATTGCAGTACGATGGGTTCGAGTCCAATAGTCGTCAAGCTTAACGTATGTACGGACGATAGGGGACATTTCGTTCAAGGAACCATTAGCATGGACGATTCCCAGGTCGTTGAGCGCATGTTGGTCTTTGGTGTCCAGAGACTCGCCGAGGGGATGGAGAACAGTTTGAAGCGCATCGTGGTACCGTGAAGTGAGGAATTCCCCGGCAACAACGTGGGCGTTCACGATATTTCGAGTTGGATGCATTGACTCGTGGTGATCGGGGTTTCGGTGGTCGACGTGCGTTTGTGGGTAGCTCATAGAGCACATCTTCCAACGTGGCGTTGAGCATTAACATTCCGAGCAGTCAGGCTCGAGACTGCAACTGTGTAGGTTTAACCAACACTCCGCCGTCAATACGAACGAGTGTTGGTTAACACGAAGAACGATTGATTCAGGAACTATTCTCGGAAACAGGATCCAAACGGAGACAAGTCGGGACTGTACCAGGATTGGAGGCGATCAAGTCGAGTTCCCTGAAATGCGGAAGTGACACGCCGCGGCTTATCGGGAACGTAGACCTCTAGTCGAGTATGGGAGAACACTCAACGTCGAACCGTTTGGCGGTGGATCAACCGACACGGGGAGCTGACCGCAATCGGTCCCTCGCTGACCAGGCCGATCCGACTACAGACGAGATGCTGTTGCCGCAACTCGACGACGGCATCACGCTGCTCGACGTGGAGGGGAGCCGTGGCGTCCCGATCCTGCAATCGCTCGTCCTCGATCATCTTCTTCTCCACGACGGTCCCGCCTTCTGGGTCGACGCAAACGGACACGCGACGACGATGACACTCGCCCAGATCGCGCCCTGTCAACGGTTGCTCAACCGAATTCACGTCGCCCGCGGATTTACTGCGTATCAGCACTACGGCGCCGTCTGTGATCTCCCGGCAGCGGTGAACAAAGCAATCCAGATGTCCACCGCCGATGCCGAGGCGGCCGGTCGGGGGGCGCCAGGTTGTGACGAGGAGACGTCGCCCCACACACCCGCCCTCATCGTCGCGCCGGCCGTCGACGTCCAGTACCGCGCCGACGATACCCTCGGCGAGACTCACGCGAAAACCCTCCAGGCTCGAACTCTCGCCCGGTTGGCGACCTACGCCGATGGGTACGATATCCCGGTGCTCGTTACGCGAAACGAACGAAACGAATTCACCGGGTCAGTCGCGACAGCCGCCGACCACCACCTGGAGTGTGAGCAGACTCGAATGGGGCCACGGGTCGTCGGCGAGGATTTCGAGACGCTCGTCTATCCCGTCGAGGACGGCGCGTACTACCAGACGACGTTCGCGTACTGGCGGCAGCTGCTCGCGGCACGCGCTACGCAGGTCGGAGTGGAACCGACGACGCCGGCGCCGCCGACGCCGACTCCGGAAGGCGTCGGGACGGGCGTCACCGCTGACGGTGAGACGGTGGCGGCCACCGCGGATCCCTTGCTCGATGCGTGGACGGCGAGCGGTACAGGGGGTCGATAGCGATGGGGCGTACGAATCCGACCTACCGAGATGCGTTGCGGGCCATCGAAGAGCGCTGGGCGGAGTTCCGGCGGGCACTCCGTCGTCGCGACCAGCCGCGATTCGACCGGTTGTTCGAGTACGCCCGCGAGCACGCCGACGCGAGCGGGTTGTTGAACCACCAGAACCCGCTGCTGCCGGCGCTGCTCAGCATCGATCTCGAACAGGAGGCCCGCCTCGACGACCACGAAGAGCGCCTCGGGGAACTTGAGACCGCACTCAAAAACAAGGGCGGAAGTACCGAGAGGCAGTCTGGTCACGACTCCAATGACCGGGAAGTTTGATTATGGGAGTATACAATAGGACAGATATGGCAAACAAAGAGCAAGAAGAGAATCCCTTAGCGGATTTGTATGTCGATGCCAGTGAGGATCGGGAAAGAATACGGGACGCGATCTCAGGCTTGATCGGAATTGATACCGAAACCGCAAAGCCAGTCCTGCGCGAAAAGTTCAGTTCCTCAACATCGAAGAAGCAGTTTACAGCGCTTCTACTGTATCGGCGAGCCTTACTGAGCCTCGATGAGCTTGAAGAAGATGAGACAGTCGGGCAAGACTCAACCTATTTTGCAGACCTGATTGGTGTTGACGACAGTACCATCCGACACGCAGCGACCGATCTGGACTTTGCCGTTAATGACGACGAACAAGGAGGGTACCTCATTCCGCCTCATAAAATCCATCAGGCTACGAAATGGCTTAATTCAGGCGAGGAAGATTGATGAGTTACGCGACACCCCGAAAGGACGCCTCCGTAGGAAATCTACTCTCTCTGTGTGAAATTCTTCGAGAGGGCCCCCTCCCTCGCGAGGAAATCTATGAGGAGGCAGACATCGGGCGAAGTTTAGTTAGCGATACAATTGAATACGGGACTCGACTGGGATTCCTAACAGACTCGGAAGGGGAAATTAAAGCGACTGAACGGGGGATTGGTGCAAGCTATTGCGACGAGGGGGACAGTGATCTTGAAGAACATATCATAGAAGGGCTCAGCGAGCATGATCTCTACAGAGATGTACTCGAAACTCTGGCTCCAGAAGCACAAGACAGCGGGGTAATTACAAAGAAAGATGTCCTCCGGACCTTCCGAACCGAGATGGGATTGAGTGGGAGTGAAAGCACGTTAGGAGATGCTGCAATAACTTTCCTGCAAACACTCGATGCTGGTGGGTGTGGGGACTATATCGTCGGTCGGCGTGGAAAAGAATCTCGGGTAGAGGTTACGGAGGACTTCGAAAATATCGTAGAGAAGATAACAACCGTAGATACTGAAATTGGACAGAGTGACCGAGACGCGTCTCCGAAATCGAGTGCTAATCCCGAAGCTGAACCAGACACCTCCGAGAGGGATACCCCATCTCAGCGAAGTCCGACTCAGGACGGGAGGGGCCAACACAAGTCAGTGAATCGAACTCAATCAGACTCGTTCACTGTCAGTCTAGAATTGAGCGGTGATGATGAACCCGAGAGTGTTGAACAACTGATTCTCGCAATACGTCGCGGTCTCGAGAAAGATCTCAGCAACGAGTTAACGAATACGGGTGGAGTAGGGGGTGATTCTGCAAACAATCAAGATTCTGAAGAGGATTCAGACTCTACAGACCAATCACTAGATTCTTTCATGAGTCAGGATACGGCGAATGAGGAAAACGGAGGCGAATAGCGAGGAAAGGTCCAAAATATGACAGAAATAGTATAGTTTTTACGTTAACAGCCCGTGGGTTCTCCTAAGAATGGCCTATGTCTAATCAGGCCGCTTCCGGGAGTGAAGCTTCGGAGGCGAGCTCCCAAGATGAAATCCAGATTAACGAAGCGGGAGACACTCTTCCCGTCGTCGAAGTTCTTACTGGAAGAGGGGTGATTTTAGGTAAATCAGGCAGCGGGAAGAGTAACACGGCAAGTGTCGTCGTAGAGGAACTGCTCGAAGACGGCTATCCAGTACTGATCGTCGATGTCGACGGGGAGTACTTCGGGCTCAAAGAGGAGTATGAACTTCTACATTTAGGGGCGGACGAAGAGTGTGACTTGCAGGTCGGGGCTGAGCATGCAGAGAAGATCGCGGAACTCACCCTCGAGGAGAACATCCCCGTCATTCTCGATGTGTCCGGGTATCTCCATGAAGAAGACCAGAAGGAACTAATCAAAGAAGTCGGGCGACATCTCTTCGCGAAAGAAAAAAAGCTGAAGAAACCGTTTTTATTCCTTATTGAAGAGATTCATGAGTATATCCCAGAGTCGGGGCTCGACGATGCTGGGCAGATGCTCATCAAAATCGCAAAACGAGGACGAAAACACGGTCTCGGGCTCTGTGGCATCTCGCAACGCCCCGCAGATGTCAAAAAAGACTTCATCACCCAGTGCGACTGGCACGTTTGGCATCGTCTGACCTGGGAGAATGACACGAAGGTCGTACGCAGAGTCTTGGGGTCGGAATATGCGGAGACAGTCAAAGACCTCGATGATGGTGAAGCGATCCTCCATACGGACTGGAATGACCAAATCAGGCAAGTTCAGTTCCGTCGAAAGTATACTTTTGACGCAGGGGCGACGCCGGGGCTGGAAGAGATCGAGCGGCCGGATTTGAAATCTGTCAGCAACGATATCCTCTCGGAGCTGGAAACGATATCCGAAAGGAAACAGGCCGAGCAGAGTGAAATAGAACGCCTCCGATCTGAGCTGGAATCACGTGAGGAGCACATCAGTGAACTTCAAGAAGAATTAGAGAGGTCTCGTGATGTTAGTGACCTCGCAGAGCGGTTTACTGAAGCTCTCCTTGAGGCTGATGGCCAAAGAAAATCTTCGGAGACGATTGAGGAAACCGTTGAAGAGATACGGAAAGAAAAAAACGAGCAGATACGTTCGCTACAGGAGGAGAATCAGAAGCTCCGCCAGGAGAACCGAGAGCTGCGCAACCGAATTCAGGAACTTGAGGAGGCCGCCGATCACGTCGAAAGCATCGAGACCCTCAACGAGAATATCGAAGAAGTGTCAGAAGCGTATCTTCGATTGGGTGAAGCACTCGGTCTGGACCCTCAAGAGAAAGAGATAGAACAGCTCCAAGAGCGCGTTCAAACGCTTCAAAAAGAGCTGTCGACGCAATCAAACCCTTCAACCGAGCAGCCCAGCGAAACGGCCGAGAAGAGTGTTCATACCTATCAAGAATTCCTGAGTGACGAAGCCATCCAAGACAAAATCACGTCTGCAAAGGATGATGCAACGTCACCTCGGTACGTTGAGGGGGTCATCACAGCCATAATGGCGCATAATGAGTCAGTTACCTACGAACAAATCGCCGATGAGCTCAATATTAGTTCCACAGGCCATGTGGCCTCTGCAGTCAATGCTCTCCACAGTCGGGATGTCGTAACGAAATCAAAGAATGGTCGGGTCACAGAAGTCGACCTGAATATTGACGATCTTGATGAAATTCGTGCCGCTGCTGCTCGTCGAGAGGCCTCAGAAGAACTCATAAGCAGTATCTGACTACGGCGTAGCGGCTTGATTATCAAGCTCTGCTGACAGAACTAATTCTCCCTGGGTCTCGTCTTCTGCAATCTCAGTGTACGTGAGCCAAGGGACGAGTCGATTGGCACGAGTTTGAACGGTGACCTCACTCCATCCTTTAAGATGGGTTTCTGAAACCCGATTCATCACAGTTTCCGCACTAAACCCTCCGTCTGGAGCTTCTTCACAGAATGCTTGAACTAACGGGATCTGTAACAACTCTTCAGCGAGTATCGATTTCCGGTTGCCAATGCTGGATTGTTGCAACTCTCTTCCTCGGTCAGTTACAACCGGACCAGTACGAGTATAGTCAGCAATCCCAAGCGCATAACAGGTCGATAGGGTCTTCTCGACCGTTTTTGTAGACATCTCCGTACTCGCCTCCAAATCTTCACGAGAGTCTGCCCTTGAGATGCGGGGGAGTAACTCAAAAACCTTCTCCGGGGCAACGCGGGGACAGTTTGCTCCCCGCGGATTTTCTAAGGGCTCCGTTTCGACCGATACCTGTTCGGGGCTCGAAGCGAGAACGCCGTCAGATCTAGTACCGAGATCAAGATAGCTAATCCAATGGGCATAGACAGAGCCATATGATCGAAAAGTATCTTCAGCCGCAGCACCAGATTTAGTCTCGAAGCTAATTAGCCGACCAGCTTCTTCGAACGTCATTGAGTCGTCCTGAATCTGATTGAGGAGCTTTGAGACACCCGGAAGCTCCTCAAAAGCCTCGCGTAGAGGGGTGAGATCCTGCAGTTGGACGACCCGCCTCGAGTCTTCAGTCACTGACAGGTGGCCATCTTCTCGGTTAACGAGACCGAGAATGACGCCATCGTGAATTTTGTTCATAGCTGTCTTACGCGAATTGCCGAGCCCTTCAGCGACTTCGTCAGTAGTAGATGCCCCACTAGTGATTTCTCCGAGGACATCTTCCGTGTGCTTCGGGCGCCTGAACAGCCGTTTCGTAGTCATTAGTCCCCACCCCCCATCGCATCCTCAATTTCATCAAGAGCCTCCGGAAGGTTCTCAACGAGGACTTCGTGTTTACTTTGCCCCTCCTTCGATAGATACCCCGCTTCGCGAAGTTTCTGAAGGTAATTCCGAACCGTGCGGTCACTCTTGTCGAGACGGCTGTAGAAGAACGACGACTCCAGTTCTGGTTCATCCACGAGGTTGCCTTCATACGCGAACCGTTGCCCGATGAAGTACACCAGAATCTGGAGTTCGGCATCGAGCGACCGGGCCCTGCTGTCAAGATTGATAGTCCCGTCACTATGCAGGTCGAATAGTTTCTTGACGCGGTCAAACTCCGATTCTAAGATCGTCGCATCGTCGACGACGATCTCCTCGTTGATTCGCTCACTCAGATCCATTGTTTGAACCCTCCTCGACGGTTTTCAGGGCGGTCGCAGTCAGTTTCCACAGCTGTGCACGTCCGTCACTACCTGTCCGAAGAATCCAATCACGATCCTCCATACGGCCCAGTACGTCGCTCATATTACCTGCAGGTTGGACTCGACACTCACGATAGGCATCCTCGATATCACCAACCGTGAACTCGTCAACCCCACGTTGGGTTTCAAGGTAGTACGCGATAGAGAGGGATCGCTCAGTGTGACTCGAAGGATCGTTCTCCTCAACGAACTCCCTGATGTTCGCTCCAGCGGTTGGCTGGTCTGTCCCATCGAGTCGATTTTCGAGCTCCGTGACTCGCTGCTCCAGTTCCTCAACCTGTTCTTCGAGGCTCTCAGCGCTGTCACTCATCGGTATCATCCTCGTTGATATAGTCACGGACTTGGTCGATACTATGCGAGGGGATTCGATAGGTACCGTCGTCACCCTCGATCAGGCCCTCATTATCTAACTCCCTTACAGTGGGGTACACCGTGTTCTGGTTAACCCCACTTTGTGTGCTAATTTCACCGGGAGTCATCCACTCGGACTCGACCATATCCAGTTCCGAACGAGCCTTCTGTGCGAGCAGTACTATCAGCGTCTTATTCTTTGCCGTCTGATCCCGAAATCGGTCTTGAGGGATAAGGTCTCCACTCTGTTTGCCAATTCGGATGTGCTCCTCCAGTAGATCATGGAGGATCTCTTCATGCATCTGTTCCTCGTCAACGAGCAAGTTTTCGAGCGTTTTCTGGTTCTCGGACATCGACGTTTTCCATTCACACCCCCATATATTTAGTTCTTTGGCAATCTTGTCTCTTTGTCCACGGATCCATCATCTCGGAAGACCCCACGTTATATAAGTGATTCCGGTTATTGGCCACGCTTTAGAGATTGCCAAGTTGCCAAAGACGTTTGAAGGGCAAGATGATATAAATGAAGTCACCATTTCGGAGATGGCTTGGAGGATCCGTAGTTGAAAGCGAATATTGGTCAGGAAGCATACCGTGTTGTCATCCTGTCGCTTGTATTATTAAGCGTTCAATGATTTCATCAACAGATGAAGGCTTGTTCGAGTACAGTGGTTAACACTGGTAGACGAATTCCGGAAATCATTCCAGAAAAAGGGACAAATACCCAAAACAGTAGTATATGTACTTGAGAAGGGTTCCTGAAGTCCGTTCACCAAAATGCGGAAACGACACGCCACGGCTTATCGGTGAGTCGACTATCCTAATGACATAGTGCCGTTCAGTATCGACTTTCTGGACGACGGCCGCGTACTGGAGTGGGAAACAACCGCCGACGGCGCCGTCGCGACCGAGCGCGATGACTACACCCCACGCTTCTACGTCGCCGCTCGCGACCCAGCGTCCGACCTCGACCCCACGACGCTCCAGTCCGTGTACGACCAGCACCCGGATGTCGTCGCGACCGAAATGGTTGCGCGACAGCCGGGCTTTCGACGGGACGAGGAAACCGTTCTCGCGGTCGACGTCGCCCACATCGACCGCGTCACCCCACTCGCCCGGCAGGCACGCCAGCTGTCGGACTATCCAATCGGAGATCTCGCCTGTTTCAACGTCGACTTCTCGCGAGAGTTCCGGTACTGTCTGGAGACCGGCGCCGATCCGACGCCGGCGAGCGAGCTGTCGACGCTCCGGCTCAGCGTTCCGGTGACCGAAACGAGCAACGACGTCTATGGGGAACTGTCCGTCGCCGGCGACACAGTCACCGGCTCGCCGACGGATCTCCTGACCGCCGTCCAGGGGGCACTCGACACACACGATCCGGACGTCCTGGTCTGCTCGACGAGCGAGATCGTCCCGACCCTGTACGAGATGGCGACGGCTACCGGCGTCGACAACTTCTCGCTGAGTCGGTGGCCGGACATCGACTACCAGCAACTCGCGAGTCGATCGACATACTCGAGCTACGGCCGTGTCGGCCACTCACCGGCGCGATACAACGTGCCGGGCCGGGCGATCATCGACGAGAGTAACACGTTCTTCTACGGGGAGACGAATCTCGACGGCGTCCTCGATCTCGTTTCGCGGTCGAAGAAACCCGTCCAGGAGCTGGCGTGGGCGTCGATCGGCAACGTGCTGACCGCGATTCAGATCTGTGAAGCCCACAACCGCGGCGTACTCGTCCCGTGGAACTCATGGCGCCACGAGTTCTTCAAGCCGATGGGGACGCTCCACGACGCCGATCGCGGCGGCTTCATCTTCGCTCCTGAGGTCGGCGTCCACGAGGACGTCCATGAACTCGACTTCTCCTCGTTGTACCCGAACATCATCTGTACCCGGAACGTCTCGCCCGACGTTATCCGGTGTGGCTGCCACAGCGACCGTGAGGACGTCCCCGGCCTCGGGTACTCGATCTGCGACGAGCGGGGCTATCTCGTCGACGTCCTCGAACCCATCATCGATGCTCGTGACGAGATCAAGGCGGCCATCCGTCGCGAACAGCAGCAGGACGATCCCGACGAGGACCGACTCGCAGAGCTTGAGGGGAGGTCGGGTGCGCTGAAGTGGATTCTCGTCGCCTGCTTCGGGTATCAAGGGTTCAGCAATGCGAAATTCGGACGGATCGAGTGCCACGAGGCGATCAACGCGTTTGCTCGCGAAATTCTGCTGACGGCGAAGCAACGCTTGGAGGCCGGTGGCTGGCGCGTCGTCCACGGCATCGTCGACTCCATCTGGGTGACGCCCGATTCCGACGTCGACGACGATGACCGCGAGAACCTCGAGGCGCTCGCGACAGAGATCACGGAGACCGTCGAAATCCGACTCGAACACGAATCCCACTACGACTGGGTTGCGTTCGTCCCGCAGCGCGAGAGCGACGCTGGCGCGTTGACGAAGTACTTCGGGAAAGTCGCCGGCGCCGACGAGTTCAAAGTGAGAGGTATTGAAGCGCGGCAGCGCTCGACGCCACCGTTTATCGAGAAGAGCCAGCGGGAGTGCCTCGAACGATTCGATGCGACCCGGTCACCGGAAGCAGTCCTCACCTCCCTTCGAGATGCAATCGATCGCCTACACGCCGGCGAGGTCACGATCGAGGACCTCGTCGAACGGAATCGCGTTTCCAAGCCGCTGGAGGGGTACACGCAGAACACCCAGAACGTGGCGGCCCTGAAACGGGCTCGCGACCAGGACCTCGGCGTCCATCCCGGACAGGATATCGAGTACGTGGTCATCGACGACGAGAAGAACTCACGAGAACGGGTCGCCCTCGCTCACGAGGATATCGAGACCTACGACGCCTCATACTACGAGACACAGCTGATCCGAGCTGTCGAGAGCGTGCTGTCACCACTCGGATGGGACCGGGCGGACATTCGACGAGAACTTGCGGAGACACGGGAGATGGATCTTACAGAATTCACTGCGAACCCAAGCGGGTGATTAGGTATTAGATAGCAGTAACAGCCTTCGATTGGCTCATTTTGTCACCCCGTACGCTGAGCCGACGACGGAACCTCGATCAAAGGACAGATGTCACCTGAAGTGAGCAAAAACACGTGTTGGCGTCGGGGTAAATCCCATTCACACTCTGGGGGGTGCCCCGGATCAGCAGGACACCCCGGAGTGTGAATGGTGGAGAACTCAATCACACCGAGGGTGGATAACCTATATGTGAATGGGGTGAATTGGTCCGTCCATGCCAAACAACGATTCCACGCAAACAACCGTCGACGAGATTTTGAACGTCGATGAGGGGGATGAGGAAGACGAATCAGATATTTTTGAGAAACCGTGGTTACTTGAGATCGATAACGTTCCTGACGCCAATCGAATCGTCGGTCGAGACGATCACATCACGTTCTTGGCGAAGAATCTCCGGAAAATGCGGACAAATAGCGTCCCGGATAACGTCCTGGAGTGGGGTGAAACCGGGACGGGGAAGACACTAGTTGCGAGACACGTCTGTGAGCGACTCGAGGCAGCAACTGTAGGAACGGACTCCCCGATCGTTACTGCATACATTAATCCGGATCCCATCTCCACGTATACCTCCACCTTCAGAAAGATAGCAGAACAGGTGAACGCGAAAGCAGAGAACCCGCTCGAGGTCCCGTATCAGGGCCTCTCAGCAGAACACTATCGGGATCAGAAGTTGTGGCCCGTTGTTCAGAAGGAGTTCTCTGGTGGTCTGGTGGTCATTATCGATGAGATCGACAAGCATGGAGAAGTCAACGAAGTACTCTACACACTGTCACGGGCACAGTCAAAAGATGACGTTGAGTTCCCAGTCGTTACAATCGGGATTTCGAACGACATCGAATTCAAAGGAGAAATCGAGTCACGGGTTCAATCGACTCTCCAACCGGAACACCGGACCTTCACACCGTACGAAGAAGACCAGCTTATCGCAATCCTCGAAAATCGGCGAGACGCATTTTATGATGGTGTCCTCAATGGCGAGGTTATTCCAACAACAGCGGAACTCGCAGCTGAAGAACACGGCGACGCACGACGCGCAGTTCGATTGTTCCGGAATGCGGGCGAGATCGCCGACGAAGAAGGCGACGATATCGTAACCGCGAATCACGTTCTCGAAGCTGACGAACTTGTCGAGGTTGAACTCTTTATGGAGATGGTGAAAGGGACCCCGTTGTCCGGGAAGTTACTCCTGTTTGCTCTTACACGACTTGACCGAAATAATCCGGAGAAAGAATGGTTCCGAACATCAGAGATCCACGAGGTATACCAAACAGTAGCACGAGACGTTGAGGTGGAGCCGAAGGGGTACAATCGTGCGCTTGAGCTTCTGAACAAGCACGTGACGACAGGAGTTCTCGAATCGAAAAAGAAGGAAGGCGGAGATCAGGGGAAGTTCAGGTCGTATTCGCTCCAAGGAGACGTTGAGAGTACACGAACTGGACTGATCAACTCGACGCCGGAACTCCAGACGTTGATGGGATGGTGACACCCCCACCCCTCGGTGTGAATGGTCCCCCATAGGAAACGACGGTTGTAGAGATAGAGCGGGAGTTTGAGAAGCAGGCTTGTTCGTCTGAAGAACCTAGTACGGCACGGAGAGCGGCTTACACGTTCTGCCACAGTAGCTGACCCGACCCGCTACTGCACCGCACCGCAGCTGTAGTTATCTTTATTATACCTTAGTCTAAACAGTCCTCCGAGTAGATGTATTCTGAAAGGCGAGGCCTTGTGCCGAAGCCGAAGGTTCGCCACTGAGGCGAGAGCCCTCCCTAGGGCGTGAGGACTTCTGCTGTTAAGGACTTCTTAATCGCGGTACCCTGGGTGGTGGACCATTCACACTGAGGGGTGTGGGGGTAAACGAGGCGTAATCTATCTGCGGGTTGCTCTGTCTTCTCTCGGCGTGAAGTCTCGTTAGAGAGTGGCGGTTGGTATCCCATTCACACCGAGGGGTGTCGGGTAAATCGGTCCCATTCACACTCTGGGGGGTGCCATCTGCTACGCTACGAATCACGTTGAAACGAACATCAGGCTACAGTTCCATCTCATCTACTCGTCGGGATTCACCGGCCCTTTGTACTTCGATGTCACCGAATCGCCATCCCGCCACTGCCAGTAATAGTAGCGGTTATCGTTGATCTCCTTGATCGTGATCGTCGCCTTCGCCGGCACATCGTCTGGGAGGTCATCATGGTGCTCCTCGACATCGGCGTCGTCCGCTTCCTCCTCGAGACGAGCTTCACGCTCCTTGTGTTCGGCCAACGCCTCGGCGTAGCTGGCAGCGTCCCGAAGATGCTCCGGTGTGGCTTCGTTGAGGGCGTCGACGATCTCCGTCGGGAGGTTCGCTGGTGGGGACGGTGGTTCGTAGGACATCGATTCTCTCCCTGTTAACCAACACGGACTCTCTACCCATAGTTTTGTTGGTTAAGACGATGGGCAAGCTCTTGTTTCTCTCTGCCTGTAACACTACTCGAAACCCCTTTATATACAAGTTTCGTACTATGTTACACCGTGCTCCGGCGCATCGAACTCGAGGTCCTCGCCACAGCCGACCGCGGCGACACGATCTCCGAACTCGCGACGAAGCTCGACCACAGCGAGAGCTACCTCTCCCGTGCCGTCGGCGACCTCGTCGAGAAGGGGCTCATCTACACGGAACGCGACGGCCGCCGAAAACGAGTCGTCCCGTCGGATGCTCGTGCCGTCGAACTCTATCAGGACCTCGTCCGTCAGCACTCCCACATCGACTTCCCCGAGCTGTTGACCGGCAAGGCCCTCGAGGTACTCTACTATCTCGACAAGCCACGAACCGTCACCGAGATCGCTGACCGGAGCGACAACTATCGCAATACGGTTAACCGTGTCCTCAAGCGATTCCGCGACCGTGGTCTCGTCGGGACGGACAACGGCCGCTATGACTTCAACGCTGATTTCGACCGCCTCCACGAGTTCGCCCAGGAACTCGCACACCATCTCCATCGCCACCGCCTCGAAGCCGTCGCCTCGAAGGGCACGATTCTCTGGGAAAACTACGACGAATTCCTCGCCCAAGCCGAGACGGAGATCGACGCAGACGGGTTCCACGGAACCGGGCTCGCTCGATTCGCGGCCTTCGACCTCCAGTTCCTGCTCACTGACCATCGCTACTACCGCTACTCCGAGACTCTTGACGAGGTCTCGCCGGCGGAGCTCTGCTGTCACACACTGTTGATCGACGACGGCAGCCGCCACCGTTCGTACTGTCTTCTCCTGCTCAGCCACGTCGACGTTGACGAAGAGGACCTCCGAGCGCAGGCGGCGACGTATGGACTCGAAGACGAGATCGACGCCTTGCTCCGCTACCTCGAGACGCACGGCGAGGTCGACGACGACCGGCTCCCGGAGTGGGACGAGTTCCAAGAGCTGGCGGCTGACTACGAGGTGCCACTACCACAATGAGACCAACATTCGGACGCGAGTACATCCAGAACGAATTCCGGCGAATCGGAAAGGGACTATCTGAACCGCTTACGGTCTACCTGATCGGTGGTGGAGCGATGTCGCTGCGCGACCTCAAGGGGGCGACGAAAGATATCGACCTGGTCGTCCCGGATGGCGACGCATACGGCCAGCTATGGGCCGTCCTGATGGACCTTGGGTATGCGGAGGTGCAATCGCTGGATCCAGATTACCGGGCGCTGGGGGCGACGAGCTGCGTCGAGAACGACGATGGGTGTCGCCTCGACATCTTCAACCAGCAGGTCGCGAACAAGCTCGTACTAACCGACGGGATGGCAGAGCGCAGCGAGCCGTTCCTCGACACGGATCGGCTGACAGTCCGGCTGGTTAGCAACGAGGATATCTTCCTGTTCAAGGCGATCGCCGGCCGCGACGACGACATCGAGGACATGAATATGCTCGTGCAGGCCGGCCTCGATTACGACGTCGTCAAAGATGAACTCGAAGCACAGATCGACCGGCTCGATGACGATCAGTTCGCAACGTTCGCGAACGAGGCCCTGGTCGAGCTCGAAGAGCGGTACGGGGTGACCACGCCCATCGAGCAGCGAGTTCAAGAACTGACGGAGCAGTACTACCGTGGGCTCGAAGTCCTCCAGGTACTCGACGAACCGATGACCGTCGATGAGTTAGCTGCCGAATTGGAGCTAGACACCGACGAGGTTCGGGACCGGATCGCGTATCTCGCGACGTTCGACCGGGTCCGTCGAGATGACGGGACTGTTCGACCGAGAGAATAGCCCTCCTCCGCCCCTACGCAGTGGGAAGCCGGCCGTCTGGTCGGGGGACACGGCCCCGTTTGATCTCGTAATCGACGCGACGCAGATGCTTGCAGCCACCTTCTGGTGAGCGCTGCTGCCAGTCAGGACAGGTACACGATTCGTCGATGACGTCGACTTCGTACCGATTTCCGGACGAGGACTGGACCTCATAGCGACCACCTTTCGAAAGGAGCGAGACGTCCATCGATTCGTTGACGGCGCGCTTCGTGCGGGGCTCAAGTTCGTCCTGTGACTGTGCAGTATCGTCGACGACCATCCGATCGCGAACGTCGCCCGTTCGGCCACCATCCGGAGCGACAGCTTCCGCAGGGCCACTGAGGCGCTCGTGGAGCATTTCCTCCACCGGATGGCCCTCCGGCCACAGGTAGTGTACCTCACGGCGCTCACGATGGTCGTAGGAGCCGCACGCCGCTGCGCTCCCAGTCCAGACGCGCCAGGCACCCAGCGCGGCCATCACGTCGACGATATCGCGTGGAACCGTCTGGTGGTCGTCCGGGAAGAACACCCGAAAGCGCGTACACGCCTCCTGGGGCGGGACAGTTTCCCACCAATCTTCGCTGGCGCTCCAGCTGTCGAACATCGCGTCGTCGCTGCCGTAGCCCACTGTGACACCGTCGATCGGCGTCCAGCCCGTCGGGAGGTGGTCTGCCTGCCCCTCGAGTATCCGGAGGACAGCGTAACGAAGGTACTCGTGGGCTTGGTTGTCCCTCTTTCGGGCGACCTGGTCGTGCTGCTCGGCGACGTGCTCGGCTTCCTCGAGGACCGTTGTGAGATAGTCGTTAGTCATGATTCACGGAGGTCAGAATGCGCCTCCGCCCCTCTGCGGGCGCAGAAAAACTTAACCAACAAAAGAGGGAGACCCGGGCAATCTGTTGGTTAACCGATTTAGGGAGCAGGCGGCTCTTCGAGCACGTCGATAAGTTCCTCTGCCGTCCGACTAATTCGTCCGAGCCGCTCGCGAACGACCTCGGGATCGTCCGATTCCCAGGCTGCGAGGTAGAACGCTGAGCCGCTGGTGTCGAGCCCGCAGTACCGCCCAACGACGTACGCGACGGCTTCGGCCTCGACTTCGCGTTTCGACCGCTCGGTGTCGTCGTCGACGTCGAAGTGGAGCAGGGCGTGCGCGTACTCGTGAACCAGCGTCCGGGCGAGATCAGCGTCGTTCTCGCGATCCCGTACCTCGACACGGGGCTGCATATCGACGAGACTCAGCTGCTCGCAGATGCCCTTCGCCTCGCCGTGCGTCCACTCCTCGGCTGGAACGATTCGCACCGTCACGTCGAGTTCATCAGCGGCGGCAGTCAACTGCTCGACGAGGTCGCCGGCGTCGCCGGTCGCTTCCGTGTCCAGGTCGGGGAACGGTTCGCCCTCGGTCTGGGAGACATCGAACACCGGCGCGGGCTTGAACCCGACCAGCCCCTCCGACCATTCCTCGGGTGGCGTCTCGTCGTAGTCACAGTCGCTGTTCTCGTGGTAGCTCGGCGAGTTCTCGCACTCCGGGCACTGCTTTGTGATGATCGGCGCCCAGATCCAGACGGCCGACTCGCCCTCCTGGACGTGCCGGTCGAACTCATCCTGCCACGTCCGGTAGCCCGCCACGCGCGTCGCCTCGGGGCACTGCTGCTTGATGAGGAGCGTGTTTCGGTAGGAGTAGTCGTGGAAGCGACTCTGGACGTCGAGCCACTCCTGGAACTCCTCGCTAGCCTGCGCGTCGTCGACGCCGGCGACGAGCTCATCGATCCACTGTTCGATCGTACTGTTCATCTCGTCGTCTCGCGTGTCGGTCTCCTCGAAGGAGACCGACGAGTTACTAGTCGTAGCCATTGTGTTCACCGAATTAAGTTCACGACGACTGCGCCTGTTCAGACCGCGCCGCACCCCTCCGGGGCGCACAAAAAACCGCTCGCGGTTAGCGGAGTTCGTGACGTTCGTCGGCGAAGCCGACCGTGACGAGGTACTCGAGGAACTCCTCGAAGCGTTCGACGTCGCTGGGCGTGTCAGTCGCGAGGTGGCGCGCCCACTCGATTGCCCACCGGAAGGCGGGATCCGTTCCGCCCTTGCCGTGTAGATACCACCAGCGAGCCGCTTTGAGAACCACTATGGGATTCGTCGGCGGGTGCTCGCTGGCGAGCCCGTGGGTGATGGACTCGATTTCCTCGGGGACGTCGTCGGGTTCGACGGTGTCTGATTGCGTGTTGTCGATATCGACTGGGATCTCGTCGATCGAGACGTTGTCGGGACTCTGTTGTTGACTCACTGGAAGTCACCTCTGAGAGCTTTCGAAGGAGCCCTCGCCCTCTCTGGGGGCCCGAAAAACAGGTCGCGAAGTCACGCCGGCGGCAGGTAGACGCTCTGCTCGCCGGCGATCTCCTCTAGGTTGTTCCGGTGACGGTGGCTGAAGTAGCACTCGTAGCTGCAGTATCCACAGATTGCGCCGGTATCGTACTCGGCGACGTACGGGCCGCGGCGAGTTCGCCAGACGTTCGTCCCGCACCCGGTACAGGCGGCGTGCTCGAGATCGGTAGGAGTCGGTCCCTCGTACTCGACGTTGAGCCCCTCGTCTCGCGGTGTCGTTTCGGGCCAGATTCCGTGGGTTCTCCAAAACTCACGGACGCGAGCGAGGCTGTGGCGCACCGTCTTTCGGACGGTGACGTGATCGGCGTTGCGACCGCTGTCGTCCCAGCCGTGGGCCGTCCAGAACTCACCGAACTGTGCGCCGCGATGGAGCCCGTTCCAGTCGACGCCGACGATGTCCGCCGGTGGCTCATCGGTGAGTGTCGGTCTGGTCAGCTGTCGAATGGCGTCGAGCTGCTTGGGTGGGCTCCCGCCGAGGATGTGGACGCGCCGACCGCGCCAGTCGGTTGGGTCGGAGAATTCGTGCGCTAAGCGGTCAGCATAGCCTCGTGAGTAGCCAAGGACGAGGTCGTCGGGAATCGCGTCGATCACCGCTCGGGACTTTGGGACGATGATGAGCTCGGCCTCTGGGTAGCTGGCCTGAATTTCGCGAGCAGCGGCGACGTGGGCGTCGACGTCGTCGCGTTCGTAGACGTCGCCGATGACACCGACCTGTGGTTCGTGCTCGAAAAAGCGATTGACGAATCGGTCCAGATCGGGATTCCGGAAGTCGTTATCGAGCATCCCAACAGGGATATTGAGGTTCTGATACTGCGTTTCTTGATACCTACAGTCCTCCCGAAAGCCCGGAAGATAGCCGAGAGCCAGAGCATCGGCGGCAAACGGGAGTCGATGAAGGAACGCAATATGGTCTGCTTGTCTTGCGGTAGCGATTTCGCTAGCAGCACTGGAGGTTGAACTGAGCTCGAGGGACATAACTGGGCTCGCGAGGCCGTTGCTGGCCGCCCCGCGCCCCTTCGGGGGCCGGAAAAACGGGATCTACTCGACGTTAACCAACACAGGATAGTGTCTTGCTCCGAACGTTGGTTAAGACAAGTCGCTACTCCTCACTCTCACGCAACTCTTCGGCTTTCCACTGGAGCTGACGCAAAATCTGTGTCCGGTTCTGGTGTGCGTTCTCGTAGGCAACACACTCCCGGAGTGTCTCCATATCCGGAATCGTCGCGATCCCGGCTTCGATCAGTCGATAATTCGGTGCTTCGAGGCGCTTCTCGGGAGGGAATGCGTTGTCACTCCCATCGCTGTCCGTGGAGTTCTCCATCTTGATCGCCCTCCACCCCTTGAGGGAGAGAAAAACAGACCAGACGACTACCTCATCGTCGCGGCCTCAGGCCATCGCGTCTTGGAACCGTTCACGCAGCGCATCCTCACGCTCCTCGAACTGGTCGACCTTCTCCTGCAGGTCGTCGCTGATACGCTCGATACTCGCGAGCGCCCGCTCGCCGGCGAGCGACGCCTGCGCCCCGCCGTCGTCATCCGCCTCAAGCTGCTCCTCGTAGGCCTGCTCGACGCGCTCGATGGTGCCCTCCGGGTTGAACAGGATGTCGTTGGCGATACGGACGTACTGATCGAGGGATGCGCCCTCCTTGCCCTGGAAGAAGTGGGTGAGCGCGTACGTCGCGCCGGAATGCAGCGTCCACATATCGATCTCGAAGGGCGACGTCGCGTTTGCTTCTGCATCGCCTGCCGCGCGCTCGGCTAGGTAGTCCGGGAACCCCAGCAGGGTGTAGAACTCCGTGACTCTGAACGGGAGCTCCGAGAAGTCGAGGTTGATGTCTTGGGCGTCCCGGATGAACTCGAAGAGGTCGTCGGCGACGAGTTCGACCTGTGCGAGGATTTCCTCCCACCAGGTCCGGAAGTTCCGCACGTCGCCAACGTGCTTGATGACCTCCTTGTCGGTGAGCGAGCGCATCGTGTTCGAACAGTAGCCGTCTTGGGCGAACCCCTCCACGTAGACGGCGTGCTCGCCGAAGAAGTCGTAGCCCGACGTGACGCCCATCGTGATTGGGTCCGACCGGCCGGGGAGCCGCACTTCGAGGCCGTCGAACATGATGTCCATGTGGACCTCGCCGCCGCCCCGGTAGCGCCGTATCTCGCCGAACATCACGTCGCCCAGCGGCGTCCCGTCGATAGTCTCCTCACGGAGAACCTCTTCCAGGGGACCGTAGACGTCGACCGGATTGATGATCGAGTAGCTGTCTGTGGGAATGTGGAACAACGAGTCCGTCTCCGCGTCCTCATCTCGGGCCTGCTCCCGAGCGCGACTCGGCTCGACGAGTGCGTTGAACCGCTCCGTCTCAACCCACTCGTCGGTGTACGGATTCTGGTACGCCACGGTCGTTTCGACGGCCTGCGGGAGCTCACGAATCGCTTCGGCGAACGTCACGATTTCTGCATTCCCGTGACGCTGTCGGTACCACTCGGGTAGTTCGGTGTCGGTACGCCCATCGACGCCGGCGAAGATGGTTCTGGACTCTGGATCTTTCATTGCAGTCACCTTAGAACAGGAACGGTCATCGACGAGCGCCTACATCGTCTCGCGCCCTGCGCCCCTCTCCCGGGCGCAAAAACAACATCTCGCGAACTACCGTCTGGCCTTGACCTCTACTCACATCCTCCGTTTTTGCTGTCGGTGTCCTCTTGCCGGTCGTTGTACCGCTCCAGTTCGCGCCCGATTTTCTCGAGCGCCTCGACACCACGTTCGAGGAGCTGGTGGGTGGCTCGAGCCAGTCGAAGCGTCTCCATCAGTGCTCCCCCTCCTGGGGTTCGATGAGGTCGTTGCTCTCCTCGGCGAGCTCCTGAATCACCTGTTCTAGGTCAGCATCCTCGGAAACCGTCTGATGTGCGAGCGGGGCAGGATATGCACGGTCGCCCTGACTGCAGAGCACGACTAGCCACTCGTCGGTTCCCTCTCCGAGCACGATGTAGTGGTCACGATCAGCGCGCTGGAAGACCCGCCGATCGGGGCGGGAGATGGTTCGCCAGTTTTCGGAGAGCGTCGGCGACGGCCGCCCACCGTCGGGGAGGGCGACGACGTCGTCGGTGATTGACGCCATCGCGGCGCCGATTTCCTCGCCGGTAAGGTGCCAGCACGCCGCGGCACCGTCGCACTCCAGCTGTGAGACCACCTGATTACGGAACGCGATGTAGTGCTCTCGGGCGACTTGCTCGTCGTCGTAGTAGTCGAGTAGGAGCGCGCACGCGAGCTGAGCGGGCCCGCTACCACTGTACCCCCACTCGAACCCGCTTGGACTGTGGTTGACGAGGTCTAGACTGCGCTTGAGGGGGAGCCGCCGATGCTCTGAGAGGTTCAGGACGACGGCTTGGCCATCGACGCGGAAGCCGACGTATTCGACTGTGTCTCGGTGGGATTGTGTGGGCGATGCTACTGAGACTGCCTCTGAACCGGCTGCAGGTGCGTTCCCGTTCATACGTTGCTCGCGGGCGGTTCGGTGACCCCCGCACCCCTCTCAGGGGTTCAACAAACAGGACGGCGTAGCGTTCGACAACGTATTTGGCAGTTGCAACGTACTATCCAGATATATCCGAATGGCTGTACTGGACGACCTCTCCGGGTTCGAGTTTGAGGACGTGATGGAAGACGTCTTCCGGAACCTCGGCTACGAGAACGTCCGCCAGGCAGAACGGACTGCCGACGAGGGACGCGACGTCATCATGGAGGAGGTCGTCGACGGCACTCGGCGCGCGATCATCGTCGAGTGCAAGCACACGGACACCGTCGGGCGACCGGTTGTCCAGAAGCTCCATTCGGCGATTGCCACGTTCGACTTCGACGGTCCGAAGCGAGGGATGGTCGCTACCACCGGCCGATTCACCAACCCCGCCCAGGAGTACGCGACACGCCTCCAGGAGAACGACGACCCACATCCCATCGAGCTGCTCGACGGCGAGGACCTGCGGGAGATTGCCGACGATATCGGTCTCGACCTCTACAACGGTCGGATCGAAATCCTCTGTGACGAAACGCTTCGGCCGTACGACCCGGCGGCCGACGTCGACGCGCCCGTTGAGGAGGCGTTCCGCGACATCGAGAACATCGAGGCGGGCGACCTGCCGACGCCCCGCTCGGAAGCGGCGTTTCGACCGGTGGTGGCTGTCACTGCCGACACAAACGCGGTCTTCGAAACGTCGGTCGGCGTCATCCACCGGATCAACGAACGGACGCGGTTCGTCGTCCACGCCGAACGCGGGCAGCCGCAGGTCGCTGCCGACGATGTCGCGACGTTGGTCACGGAGAACCTCCATGCAACTGTTGACCTGGACATCGACCGCTTCGGCGAGGTGTTCGACGCCGTCGAGGAGCACAGGTACGGGCAAACCCAGACGGAGTACAAGGAGTGGGCCGTCGACCGGCTCCAGGACCACCACACGACGACGGTCACCTACACCGGCGACAACAACGTCACGTACAACAAGACCTGCGAGCCGAATCGCTCGGACATCTCCGTCCAGTCGATCGAGCCAGTCTACCTCCCCGAGGTTCGACAAACGACGGAGCTTCAGGAGTACACCTACCCCTACGAATACTTCGCAGCGGGCCCCTCGCGGGTCACCGCCGAGGACGGCATCCACCGCTGCGTCCACTGCGAGACCAGCAGCGTCGACGAGGCGTATACGTTCTGTCCCAACTGCGGAGCGATCGCCTGCGACAGCCACATCAAGACCGAACGGCTCGATCAGGAACCGGTCTGTACGGGCTGTGCGGTCACCAAGCGGTTCGCGCTGAAGACGAAGTACTTCTACGACGAGGAGAACCTTGAGGCGTTCCGCGAGGAGTACGCCGACATGCCCATCCACGAGAAGGCGATGGAGAACAAGGTCCTCACGGCTGGTGGGGTAGTTACTGCAGTTGTACTACTGCTTGGCATCCTCGCGCTCGGAGGCGTAATCTGAGGGCCAAGGCGTCGAATCGTTTACCGCTCTGCCCAGGTTCGACGGTATTCAAAAACCTCCCGAGGATGTTGATGCTCTCTCACCTCTGACATTAATCTGCTCAGAGCGCAAACTCTTCATTCTAATACGAACCTGTGTTCCCCTGTCCATTTTATCGAGCAACGACTATTCTACAGGTATGCCTTCTAAGCCGGTCGGAGATGAGTGGACTGTCGAGTGGATGACGCCCAAGCCGAACAGCGATGGATTCCTTGATAACTTGGTGCTGAGCCCGGAACAAGCAGCTGAATACGGGGACGACCTCGTAATGGCTCTACGTGTGGACGGTGAAATACTTCGAGAGCGCGGATTAGACCCTAAAGAACCGTTTGGGTGGAAAATCGAAAACGGTGGGCTACTGATGAAACAAATTTCTCGCCAAGCGTTTGAATGGGTCGCGGAAAGCGACCGAGAAGATTCACTCTATGCCCAGCAGGTACTGGATTCTCGAGCTCAACGGCGGATTCGTGGCTCTCAGTAACAATCGGTCACTCTTCTGTTTCGACGTAATCCGTATTGAGCTTCGCTAATATTCCGAAATTGAAACTCGGAGATGACCTTCGGCAAACGATCAACTCGTAGATGCGGCGATTGTGTGGTGTGTCGCACGTAACAACCCCCGTCCTTGTCCGCCTTTCTACGCTAGATGTGACACCCCGTCTGGCTCCTCGACGCCGTTGAACTCTCCTCGCACCACCGGTTCCCAGTCCTCACCCGGCTCTGGACTCCACCAGTCGACCTTGTAGGCGCCCGGTGCGCCGAGGATCTTCACGCGGGCCGACCCATCAGGCAGGTCGCGACGGAGTTTCTCGTTGACGTGGAGGTTCCAGGTCGTGGTTGTATCGAAGCAGGCGAGCACGGCCTCCTCGTAGCCGCGTGTCTCTCGGGATTCTTGGATTTCGACCTGGGTGTTACAGTTCTTGCAGAACACCCCCTCGAAGGGGATGTGAGTGAAAACCTCCTGCCCGCAGACGGGGCACCAGAGGAACTCGAACAGTGCCTTACTGTGTCGGTCAAGTACTTCGAGGGTCATAGGTTGACTAACCCGGTCGTACCGGGCCACCACCTCGTGCCCGGTCGAAAAACAGCGCCGACCGCTCACCCACTTACCGCTCGGCGCCGTAGACGGTGCGTGAGGGGGCTTCGTACCCACAGTCGGGGCAGTCGTACCACCGCTGGACTTTGGCCCCGTCTGCTGCCTTCTCGCCGACACGAACGTCGTCACTCGGACACTCCGGACAGCTGAGGTTCGGAGACGGACGCTCCCGGAGTTTGTCACGGAATGACGTCGCGTCCTTTGTCTCGTATCCCCGCGACCACACCGGGTAGCCGTCGACGAGGATTGCCCCGCGCCACTTGTACCGGTAGGAGTCCGGGGCTCGATGCAGGACGGCTCGCGCACCTGTCTCAGTGTTCCGATACGCGAGTGTTGGCGAGCGGCTTTCGCGTCGCCAGTTGGTGATGGGAGGCATATTCAGAAGTGGACGTCAGCGGGTACGATCCAGAGCTCTTCACTCTCCTCGAGGAGTCGATCCAGCTGTCCACGGTGGCGAATGCCGGTTCCGTGTTCGGTGTACAGGAAGATCGTCGGGCCATCGTACGCACCGACCTGGTGGAAGGCGTGCCGGGCGAGGTCCTCATCGCGCATGATCTCCTCGTCGGAGAGCTCGTCGATGGCCTCCTTCACCCGGTCGAGATTACGCTCGAATTCCTCCTTCGTCGCCTCCCAGCCACGCTCAAGGAGATCCTGGCCACCATCAGAGTCGACGGGGGCTGCAGTCGGCAACTCTCCCCATCGCGCCTTCCCCGCAACGGACGTGTCCTCCTCGTCGAAGGTCACGTAGTAGTCGAAGACGGCGCCGGCGTGTGGGTCCGCGCCGACCAGGCGGTCGAACACCGACTTTCCGGTGGCCAGCGCGTTGTCGTGCGTCGATGCCTCTACCAGTGCGTAAATCACCATATGCATCTCGAACACCTCGAAACGCCGACGCACCGGGTGTCGTTGCTCGCTCCAGCTGCGCCGGCACCCATCGCCGGCGCTCGAAAAACCTGCTCGTGACGGCGGATTCTCAGGCCTCGTCCGCTCGTTCGACAGTGATCGTCAAGTCGCCGGACTCGTAGTCCGACTTGAAATCAACGGTGAACGCGTCCGAATTGTAGGCGGCGTGGTAGGCGCGGTGACGCTCGAGGGACCCGGTCGCCTTGAAGTGGAAGAACGCTGCCGCCGTGTAGGGCTTGCTCTGTGTTTCGACCTGCGACTCGACGGATGCGGGGAGCGCGATTTGGGGTGTCTCCGTGTCGATACTCGCAGCGAACTCCTTCGCTTCCTCGACGGTTGCTTGCGAATGTGCCGGTGTCTTGCCGATGAGGACGTTCACCGGGGTTTCCGTGCCGTCGGTGAACAGAACGTCTTCGAAGGTGTGTGTTCCGAGGATCGCCTCGGGATCTAACTCGCAGTCGTCGAAGAAATCATCAGCTGTTTCATCGGTCATCAAATCACGAGCCTACGGCGGGGCTCGGTCCTTCCTGCCCCTGAAAAAGAACAGTTGCTACGAGACAAATTAATAAGAAAGTAACATTAATCTGGTCTTTAGTAGGTAGCTACGTAACTCTATCAGACTTCACATCCTCTACGATGTGAATTGCAGCAGTACTAATACAAAATCGCACGACAGTATTATGCAATTGTATTGACTGAAATGGACATCCCCCTCGAGACAGCGAACCCGGAGCACATGTATCGAATAAACCGCCACCCTGCTCTCGACCGTTAACCGTGGAAGCAGAGCAAACGTCTCGTCTGACAGCTTTAGAGGTCCTGTCACTCCAGGATCTGCTTCCCGAATATCGGGAGGAGGTCATCGACCGCCTGAAAATGGTCGAGTCAGTCGAGAATCTCTCTTCTCGCAATCAGCTTAGGGTTATCGGCTGGCTCGTTGACCACGGCGCCGACATCGAAAGTCGAATCGCGATCTCCGCAGGGATTGACCTCGCCAAAGACCTGGACCCGTCTTCGCTTGATGCCGAGCTCCGCGGAATGTTGAACTACCGGCTCGGCACAGCATATTCGAACCGGATGTCCTTGGAGGCCGACCGGGGCGACGAATGGCTCTGGGAGAACACCGACCGGGAACACGCTATCCGGCACTATCGCCTCGCAATTCAGGAAGATACCGTAGACGAACTCTCGCCACTAGAACAATGGCGGTCGTTCACGAACCTAGGGAATCTGTATTCGACCATCGGGCGGTTCGTCGAGGCGTTCGACTTCTGGAATGAGGCGTTAATCCGCCAACCGTACTTCTTCCCTGCCCGGGGTCAACGCGGCATCGGCTTCTACACGTACGGGAGGCATGACTACGACGAGGGGCATCGTGCGGTTCTGCTGAAGAAAGCGTACGATGAAATAGAGAAGGCAAAGATGGACCGCCTCGTAGGCCTCTCGCCCGAGAAAACGCTCCAGCAGTTCGACCGGTATCAAACCCGAATCACAGCCGAGTTCAAGTCTTCACCCCCATCTGATGAGATTCTTGACTTCGAGGAGAGTGACCTCGGGGACAGCGACGAGGAGCGAGCGTATCGACGGTGGGGTCTCCGGCATCGTCTCTTTCTGAACACGCTGAACGATGTAACGGACGAGCCGATTGCTGCTCAAGATACACTCCATCTTGGCCAGCTACTGGACGCTCGGACGGAACGAATCGTGACCTGTCTTGGATTATGGAATCATTTGGTCGAGGAGTACGTGACTGCCCGGTATTTGCTGTACCAGGGGAGTCACCCTGACGGCCCGCACTTCGCAGATAAGGAGGTCTCTCTGACGAATACGCTGGATTACCCCGTTCACTCCGTGTATGGTGAGCAGCTGAAGATTGCACTCCGGACAGCGTACTCTCTGTTCGATAAGATCGCGCAGTTCATCAACTACTATTTCGAATGCGGCCGCGATACGGAGGACGTCTCATTTACCGACATCTGGTTCCAGAACCGGCACGGGAGTACTCTGCAAGAGAAATTTTCAGGCCGGGCGAACCTACCGCTTCGAGGACTGTACTGGTTGAGTAAGGACCTGCGAGATGATTCGCTACGGATAGAGAACTCGCTGGATTTGGCGGGCCGAGAGCTTACTGAACTGCGGAATGGTGTCGAGCACCGGTATGTGAAACTCACGGCGTGGGAGACAACGGAGCGACCAGCGGGCCATTTTACGGATGAATTAGCGACGAAGATGGCACGAGACGAATTCGAGACGAAAGCAGTCACGATGCTGCGGAAAACCCGAGCAGCACTCATCTACCTTGCCTTCGCCGTCAATCTCGAAGAGGAACGGAAGCCCAGCCGCGAGTTGCCTGCTATGCCTCTCGAGTTTGGGGCACTTAGGAACACTCTCCAGTGACGAATAGTTGTGGCCGAGAGGCTTTTGTTGAAACTCTGTCTTCCCGGCTCAGAAGTAACATCCTCCCACGACTGTTGTCGGTGGCTTCCCACGCTAACCCAAGGGCAGTTGGTTGTCTCTTCGGGTTTCCTGTCCGACGAACTGGTGGGAGTGCCACGCGCCCTATCACGAGCCTACGGCGGGGCTCACCCATTCCGACCCCTGAAAAACAGTAGCTGCCACGAAGCAGATCGTACTAGGAGTGGTTCAGGCTCGCCTTCTCGAAGGGTGATTCCCCGGTCGGAATGAGCAGGTCCTGTTGGTCTCCGACTCGCTCGGCCAGCTTCCGTTTCAGGTACTGCCTCGCCGTTGACGGTGTGAACACGCCCTTGTCGAGCATGTCGCCGACGACGTCTTTGAGGGCCGCGAACTGGCCCTGCAGGTGACCATCACCGACCGGCTCGCCGTCGTACCAGCGCACCGTCGCGAGCGCGCCGTTCCCGACTGTCTCTCCCTGTTCGACCGTCTCCGAGTCGTACTGGAGCCCGAACCACAGCGTCCGATAGGCGGTCACCTCAAACGTCGTCGACACCACGAAGAACGCCTCGTGGTGGAGGTAGTCGAGATGGTCCGCGACGATCTCGTCGAGGGTGAGCCCGGTGGCGCGGGGTTTCGGCTCGACGACCGTCGACGGTCGATCCTCGCCAGCGAGGTAGCCGTTGACCGCATCTGCCTCGAGGCCATCGGCCAGTTCCGCCAGCAGCTGTTTCGCCCACTTGGAGTCGGTGTCGTCGCCACCGAACGGCGATTCAGCCGAAATTCGGCGCTTGAGCTTGGGGTTTGCTGCACCCCAATGGCTGTAGTGGAGCGTGTACTGTCCGTCTGTGCGTTCGTACGCAACGAGTGCGCGGTGTCCCATCGAGCAATCACCTCACGGGGCGACCGCGACTGGACCGCCCCGCACCCCTCCCGGGGGACGAACAACGCTACTCGTCGATCGGGTCGGGGGAACTGAGGTCCGCGTGGAGGACTTCGCCATTGTGAACGACGTACCGCTTGGCCAGGACTGGGAAGCGGCACTTGGTGAACCCCGCCGTCTGGATATCGAGTTCTTCGTTGGCTTCGAGGTGGTCGGCGAGTTCTCGCAGGAATTCGTGGGTCACGATCCCGCCTTCGTAGTCCGGCAGGCCGTTCTCTCGCGCCTCGTACACCTCGAAGTCGTCGTACCCCCAGATAGTGAGCTCGCCCTCCTCCGTGACCTCCCAGTCGCGCGTCCCGAAGCAGTAGCTCTCACAGAGCTCGTGGACTGCCTGCGGATCCGATACGATCGCGCCGGTCGACGTCGTCGCAGCTTGCAGTGTCGCCATGTCTGGACTTCACGGGGTCGCCCCCGCACCCCTGTCGGGGGCGATAAACCGACACGAGAGTTGCCTCCCTGGTCGTGGCCGGGGACTCCAGTTAGGAATCTGCGTGGGCGTCCGCCCCGGCTCCGTCGCTCGGCCGCGTGAGAAGGCTCACCTCTTCCAGGAGGTCTCTCGCGGTCTCGACTCGCTCTCGATCCGCGTCGTCCAATCGGTCGACGTCGAGTCGGTTGAGATTGCTGAGTATACGATGCATCCGGTAGCCCTGTTTGAACTCTTGCTCCATCGGAAGCGCCTCACCACTCGCCGGCGCGGAAAGACACCCCATCGAGACTGGCGTCGGGCTTGCAGGATATCACGGTATTAACCAACGAAACTCGGAGCTACCTACAGTGATGTTGGTTAATCGACGCCCAGCACTGGCCCTACTCGAGACTGGGGCCGTAGCGAGCTGCGCCACACATCTGGCACTCCCAGATCGGTTGGCCCGTCCACGCCTCATCCGCGACCGACTCGTGGGTTTTGAACCGATGGTCGGCCGTCCGTCCACAGGTTTGACAGTCGAGGTTCTGCGTCGTCGGCACCGACGACACCTGGCGATCAGCCACAGCCTCCGCAGGTGATTCCGTCAGCGCGATCCCTGGAACCAGCCATACCGCGTCATCGGCGTCGTCGAGGATCGTTGCGAGACGCGACTCGTCGCGGATGCCGTTCCCTCGCTGGTCGTAGAGCCGCGTCGGGGCCTGCTCATGACGCTCCGACGCTTCCTGCCCGTACCACCCTGTCCGATCACGGGCGGCTCTGAGCAGCCGCTCTCCCTCCTCTGACGACACCTGTACCGCGTGGGGGAGTGAGGGCCATTGCTGGGCCAGCTGGCGCGCCGGCGCCTCGTCGAGGTCGTAGATGAGTGTGTAGTCGTCGACGGCCGGCTCCGCCTCGTTGGCAGAGAGGAGGTTCGCCGCGGCGCCGCCCTTCGCGACGGCGCCGTAGAACGTGGTCGACTCGACGACCAGGTGGATGATGCCGAGGAACGTCGTCGACGCTGTTTCGTCCGTGCGAGTCGCGTCACTCTCGAGATGGTTGGTGAGACAGAATCGGCATTTCATCTGGCCATCTGGGACTGACGTCCCACAGGACTGGCACTCGCCGTCGGTGGTCGTCGGCGCATCAGGGTAGCCACCAGCGCTCGTCGCAACGCGTTGCCGCTGGGGGTCACCTTCGTACCCGTCGTCCAGCCTCATGTCCGGAACGTGGGACGCCTCACCGGTCGGCCGCAGTTCCTCATAGTCAGAGTAACGACCGTTCATAGAGTGATCTACAGAGAACATGGCTCGTCTTCGTGTTTAAATCGTAGCGTGGATCGAACGATGTGCAGTACAGACGGAGAGACAGTGATTTGCCTCAGGCGACCTGTTCCTCCAACGTATCTCGGTGTGCCCGGACAGTCGTTTTCGAGGCGTTCGCCACGTCCGCGGCTTCAGATTGCGTCAGCCATCGTCCCTCCTCGCGACCGGCCTTGTAGAGGCAGGCCGCTGCGAACCCGGCCGGATGGACGCCCGTCGTGACGCCGCGTTCCTCGGCCTGCTCCGCGAGTGTTCGGGCCCGCTGTCGGATCTTGTCCGGACACTCGAGGTCCGAGGCGAGGCGCGGTACGAACATGCTGGGGGAGACGGGCTCAGCAGGAAGGCCCAGCTCTTCGTTCAGCGTTTTGTACGCGTTCGTAACCCGTGACTCCGCCACGCGGGCCATCTGGCTGACGTCGTCCACTAACCGCGAGAGGCCGTTGCACCGGCAGGCCCCGTAGATGCTGGCCGCGGCGATGGCCTCGATGGATCTGCCACGAAGCAGATCCTCGTTCTGGGCGCTTCGGAAGAGCTGACACGCCTGGTCACGGACCGAATCGGAGAGCTCGAGGACACTCGCCAACCGACGTACCTCGCCCAGCCCGTGTGCGAGATTCCGTTCCGCCTTCGACCGCCAGCGCCCACGGGTTTGCTCACGGCGCATCCGCGCGAGTCGCCGTCGCTTCTGCCCCGAGAGTTCGTTCCCCTTCGCGTCGGTACCGCGACCGATCTCCGTCGACAGGCCGCGATCGTGGCGAGCCGCAGTGAGTGGAGCACCCGTTCGCTCGCGCTCCTCGTCGTCGTACGCCCGCCACTCCGGCCCGTGATCGATGCGCTGTTCATCGATAACTAGGCCGCAATCTTCGCAGACCGTTTCGACCGCGTTCGTGGTGACTCGTCCGTCGCACTCGGGGCACTGGTTAGCGTTCGATTCCGTCTGGACGTCCTCGTCGAATCCGCTCTCGTAGATGTCTCTGGTTGCCATCGTTCTCACCGTGTTCAGGAACCCGCCTTTACAGCGAGCCCCTCACCCATTGAGGGGCAAATAGACTCTCCGGAGTAGCGCGTCCTCCGTTTCAATTAGTCCTCGATGTCGGCCGTAGAGGAGAGCCAGAACGTTTCGTAGTCGATATCCCAATGCGCCGCATTCGAGGCGACGCCTTGGACATGGTTCTCGCCGGTAATCAGAACAACCTGCGAACATTCGTGCTTCTCGCAGGCTGAGAGAATATTTTCAAACATCCGTTTATCCCTGATTGGTCGACGAACATCGCCGAGTCTCGTCCCTATCGTCGTCGCGAAGGCAACCGCTCCTAAGGCCGCAATCATCCAGGGTATCGAACCGGTAAGTGCCAGCACTATCGACACCAGGAGAAAAACGACTGCAAGCCAGCTCATTAACGTCAAGTGCCGAGGGACCAACTTGGCCCGTTCTGTTAAAGAGACGTCTACTGCTTTCCATTCCACTTCGTGTTTATCGGAGAGCTGTTTGGCAGCCTGAAGACATTGTGTTCGTCCGCCACTCTTCAACGTGAGCTGAGTGGCGTTTCCTGAAGCGACCATCTTCGCTGCGAAAGCTAGATTGCCGACGACAAATGTAGCCAACCGAAGTATGCCGAAAATCACTGCTAACGGGTTCTTCACAACGGTCCACGCAGAATATTTTATCTTCGACGAGTCTCCCTCTGGTGATTCATGGAAAATTCGGTCGACCTCTCCATCGACTTTCTCATCAACTAATGACGGAACACGACGATCAGGATGGCGCACTCCTAAAATCAATAGGTGATTCGGTTTTTCAGCGCTCATTTCACGTTCAAATTGTGGTGCCTGGTTGACGGGGTGTACACGTCATAGGAGTCAATCTATGGGCTACACTCTGGACTAAGGCTGAAGAAATCGAAATCGAAGCTGGAAGACTCGAGATCTTCTTCATCTAGCGCTTCGACTCGTTCTACTTCGTTTTCGTCTAGGAACTCGTATTCTTCACCGATTTCACGGGTGATCCGCTTAATCACAGCTAAAACCTCAGAGATGCCTGATCGAGTCAGTGTGAGAAGCTCCTTGAGCAATACTACGTAAGCCTTCAATCCTAGCGTCCGAGCAACGAACCCGAGCAAGTATTTTCGCGCCATACCCACAAGGAAAGATGCCACACGACCTGTAACGCCAAATGCTGTTGCAAGAAGGTCAGCGACCAAGATTCCGAGGCTCAACAACATATTCTCGATCTCACTCACTGCCTCTTCTGGATCTGCCTCGGTGACCGCACATGCATCATCAACTAATTGACTGAGACTACTGACTATAGGAAGAAGTGACATACTCCACCGTGTCCAGCTCGTTGTTCGGGTCGTCAATTGGTACGCCAACGAAGCATCGTACCCTAACTGATCCTCGACGAGGCCCAGGACGATTTTGAGACCGGAGAGAACCTGAGCTGCTTCAGGTACGGATTCCTCTAAATAATTTCCGTGGAACTCCTCGGGCACTTCGACACAGATGGCAGATGCTAAGTCCCGTCCCGCCTCCACTAATGGTGATTCTTCCTCTGGGAGTCCAGTATAGAGTTCCTCCATCTTCGTGGGTACCTCGTTCTCCACCTTCTCTAACGCAGGGTTGACCGCTCGAACAGAGACATCTACCGATACCCTGTCCTTTGAGGTAGATTCCAGTACATCATCTGTCCAATCGAATACGGCAAAGTAGTCACCTGGCTCCACCACATGTGACTCCGTCAACTCACTGGACGATTCCCGGGTTAAACACTCCAGAGCATACATATCTACTTGAGGAGAGTCTTCTCCCCAACCCAGCTGGCTATCTCTCCACTTTGGAATATTATCTAAATGTATATTCTCGCGGTGGGTTTTTGTCGGCAGAGAGATCTGCCCCAGCGGTCCCAGCGAGTACGTATTATCCGTTAGAAGCGGTCCATCTACAATCGGGAACCGACCGATTTTCGTCTTGTACTCCCCGAAATCGTCCTCATCAAATATCAAGACATCCGGCGTATCGAACCCCTCGTTCGGGGTGACCTCGTACTCGATCAGCATAGGTTCGTCCCACCCGCCATCAATCTCAAACGCCCAGTAACGACGCTCGGACGACAGCACAAGTTCGCCATATGCTTCTGAGTATACTATATCAAGAGTCTCGCCATCCGGAGGTTGGGGTGTTGGCAGATCGCTTTCAGAGTCTGCTCCTCCAACCACACCCGTCCCGAGGAGATACGATCCTCCGATGACAGCACCAGATTTAGTCAGAAACTGTCGACGGGACCTGTCCATTCAGTCCCCAATTTATAGTCCACTCAAAAATGTCTATCCCTGGAACCTCTCCTATTCTGAATTCCCCTTTTGAAATCAATTCTTGAGGCTGTGGTTGTAGGCTTAGCGAAACAAACACGGAGCGGATGGTGTTAGGGCTTAGGTCGATTGGTATACTCCGTCTATCGGGCCAATATGAGCGGCCATCGAATAGGATTACCAAAGTATATCATATCCAGAGACCTACAGGATACACGGTAATGCCTTGTTCTACATGCGGCCATCTTCTCTTCGTGAATCGCGATGAAGAAAAACTACTGTGCCCAAACTGTCTCGACATCGAGCTGGCGGATCGGGCTGTTGTCGAGGACAAAATAGAGCGGGATCGACAGCTTCTGCGAGACGAGAACCTGATCCAGCTTCTAGAAGACTACGACAAAGACCACTTGCTCCTCTACCTCATAGAACGTCTCAATATCATCTCGCATGACTTCTATGAAAATCGTCGTCTGAATATGCGAGAATTCGCCTATATAATTTATCTCATAAAAATCGTATATACGGCAGACGAAAGTCAATTCGGCGACGATCAGCTAAATCGGGGTGACGACCCCGACGACATTATTGACACGCTGCTTTCCACGCAGTCCGAACTCCTTACCGCACTCAATCACGTGGAAGACCAGTTTCGTCTTTGTCTCGAATACCCGGTCCCGATGGACAGGGGAAAATTTCTGTTCAGCGACTACGACTTGCGCGATTCTGAATACAGGTACTGCTTCCAGCGATGCTTGCGGAGCCTGATTGGTGGAAGAGAAGAAGATGTCGACCTATTCGATAAAACACACAACGAGATTCGGAGTTTCGAGAAGCCGTCGAGCGACGAGATCGACACGCTGGAAGACTTCGGCAATACGTTCTACGGGTTCATACTCTCGATGCTCTTCGTCGCCTCGGCTGACAGCATCGTCGGCGATATCTACGCCACCTCGATGCCCGACCACGTTTCGGTGTTCGATCTTACGGAGCTTCTCGACCGTATTGACAGCCAGTTCGCCAACGAAGAAGGGGAACTGATCCTCCAGGACAGCACGCTCGCAATGACGAACGAAGACGGCCTTATTCAAGCCGGAGAGAACACCTTCGGCGACGACTGGGACGAGGTCCGCGAATACGTTGTGGTCGGCGAGGACAATCTCGATGCCCATCCCTTCCTGTTCGAGGTTGAGGTCACAGACGTCTACTACCAGCAACCTGGCCGCCCGCCGAAGACACGGGAACTCACCCGGTTCATCTACCCCCGGTGGTACGCCCAGCTGCTGCGGTTCCAGATCTTCCCGCTCCTCCAGAACGGCGACGAGGACAGTGGCCACGAGATCCTGAACACGGTCGCCACCTGGCGAGGTATAGAGTTTGAGGAGAATCTGTACGAGTACCTTACCGGCCAGGGCTTCGAGTGCTACCACGGCGCGGAGATTCCCGGCGAGGACTCCTCGGAGATCGACCTGCTCGTAGTGAACGACGACGAGGACGAACTCTGGTTCGTCGAATGCAAGTACCTGATGCCGGAGCTCTTGATGAACACTGCCGAGGGCATTGAGGCGCTGAACGGCAAGTTTGATCACAAGGTCTTCAACATCGAGGCAGACGGGTACGAGGGGGCGCCGACCGGACTACCGTTCCCGGAAAAGGTGGATCTGTGGCTTGGACTTGATCCGGGCGACCGATTCACCGCCCTGGACGAACACAGCGAGGAGGTAGAACACGAGATTAGCAACGACTGGCAGGATCTATCGGCGCGAAAGCTGGTGGTCTCAAACCTCGTTCCGTCGTACATCGAGAAAGACTCGGTGGAGTTTCGAACCGATATGGAGCTGCTGGAGATGGTTGAAGAGGAGGACAGCGTTTTCACAGTAAAGCACTGAGCCGTCAATCGGCCGGCGTCAGGCCCTCGCGGTGCTCGGCGAACTTCTTCCGCAACTCGCTGGCGAACACCCACGCCCCCGCTCAACGTACGCCGCCTCCAGCGCCTCGCGGTCGGGGATTGGGTCGCTGCCCCGGTCCATATAGATCAGGTCGTCCTGGATAGTGAAGTACGAGAAACGGCGTACGGCTACGAAGCGGTGGAGGCCTCTGGTGCACGCGAAACGAGCGGAAACCCGTACTTGGCCGTTGTGAACCTCCTCGATTTGATGACGGAGGACGATATCACGTTCCACGTGAGCTTTGGCTGCGATTCCGACGAACCCCTGTCCTAGCGGGGTCTGGGCGTTCCAATTGGAGACCCGTTTTTGACCTGTGCGACCGACGTCCACGAACGTTTGGAGGCCGC
Organism: Halosimplex yunnanense; assembly: GCF_054504345.1. Classification (NCBI taxonomy): domain Archaea; kingdom Methanobacteriati; phylum Methanobacteriota; class Halobacteria; order Halobacteriales; family Haloarculaceae; genus Halosimplex; species Halosimplex yunnanense. The sequence continues at coordinate 39,498 of NZ_JBTJEL010000024.1, forward strand.
GATAGCATCGGTAGTCTGAGCGAGGTGTCGGTGCCACATCCCGGTCAGGGGCGTTAAGTAATGGCCGGTCGAGTCTTGGAATACCACATGCTCCCGGACATCCTCGCCGGCGCTATAGATTTGATCTCCGGTCTGGGAGTGTTCATCATCAAAAACATCGTACCGATTGCGATCGTCACGACCGCCGCGGTCACGTCGTACTCGTTCCTCTACAAACGGCCCGAACTGATTCTCGAAATCGAGCAATCCACCTCGGGCCCGACGCAACCCGATGAAGACGGGGACGCCGAAGCGGTCATCATGCTACTCCTCGCGAACGTTGGGAATAGTTCCGCCAGTGAGGTCCAGCTCACCGTCACCGCCGACGCGTTCAAATTCGAGAATGACATCGATGCGACGGACTCCATAGTGAGTGAGTACGAGCCGCCGCAGGCGGTCACGGAGATCCGGAGCGGCAGGAAGTCCGGGTTCACCGGTGGCGGGCGCCGTCACGACATTTACCTCGAAAACGTGGTGTACGAGGGCGACGTCCAGGAGCTCTGGCTCGGGAGCGCGATATTCGACGAGGGCGAACACGATCTGAAATACCAAGTCTCGTGCAAGGAGCACGGACCGCGGCGAGGCAAGATATCGTTCGAGGTTGAGGACGGAGAGATTATGATAACCGACCGCAAGTATCCGACCCGTCGCCGCCAACTGAAAACGCGGATATTCGGCCGTGTGGAGCGGAAGAGGACGCAGGAGCTTGAGAATCTCGACGAGGATGATGTCGAGTTCCAGTTCGAAGTCCACTGACTGCCGGTTCCCACAGACGGATCACTCCCGCAGGGGCGTCGGCGGCAGGTCGTTCCAGGCATCCAGCGCGGTGGGCTTCGCGGAGGTGAATACGAAGCCGTTCACGTGCCGTGAGTGTCGTATCTTCGGTCATAGTGAGACAGGATTACTGGTGTCCCCGCCACCCATCGCTGGGGGCGAGAAACACCACTGAGAGTAGTTAGCGGAGATCGGGCTGGAGCGGAGCGAACTCCTCCCACATCGTATGGTGGCGTTGACAGAGCGTGATCAGGTTCTCAAGCCGGTTCGACCGTTCGTAGTCCAGTACTCCATCGGTATCGATGAATGCGCCAAGCGGCGTAATGTGGTGGACGTTCAGGTCACGATCCCAGTGTTCCCTGTGGGTCTCGCGGTCAATCGGACAGCCCGGCATCTGGCACTCGAAGCCGTCCCGTTCCAGCGCACGCTTGCGCTGTTTGTACCAGTTCGGTCCGTAGGAAATGTCTCCGTAGCCGCCCTTCCAGAGCGGATGCTCTGGGCCACTTGGACGTCCGGGATACTCGAACCCGGCCGCTTCGATGGCGTCTTGCCAGGTCCCATACCGGCGGACATAAGATCCAACCGAGTAGCGACCATAGTCACGTATCTCGATAGTCGATGGGACGTGGCCTAGCTCATCGACTAAGCGCTCGATCTCCCGATGGAGCTGTTCTTCACTGATACTCCATTGTTTGTGGGGTTCGAACCCTGCACGGCGCAACGCACGATTCCAGCGTCCGAAGCATCGCTGGGTGACTTTCACCGACCACGCTCCGTGCTGTTCCATCTCTTGGGCTTTCGGTGGTCGTCCGAGTTCTGCGGCGAGGCTCTGAATCGCCTCGATGACATCCTCCTTTGTGGCGGTCTGCTGTGTGGTCGTCTCCAAGTTGGCTGCGCGGAGGCCCTCGTTCCAGGACCCAAAATGAGTCTGGACTGTGTTGGCCGAGATACGCCCCAATTCTCGCCACTCATTTCGTGAGGGCGAATGGCCGATCTGGCTGGCGACTCGTTGTAGCTCCTCGATGACTTCTGCGTCGCTATATCCGTTTGTTCGAGGTTCAAGTTTGGCAGCTTCCAATCCCTCGTCCCAGCTCCCAAACGTTGAGCGCACTGCGCCTTTTGTGAATTCAGTCTCTTCTTCGATCTCCGATTGTTTTGGAACTCGCCCCTTCTCTTCGGATAGTCGCTGTAGTTCGTCGATGATCGTTTCAGCAGGTATCGATACCTGATGGGAACGCATATGGCCGGCAATCTCGACGTTCGTTTCGAACGATTCGCCGCAGATGTCGCACGTGTAGTCTCCTTCGACTTTCATGCGTAGCTCCGAGCTTTGGCCACGCCCGCACCCCTCGTGGGGTCGGACAAACCCGCCCGGTCGCGCACCGTTTCCCCCGTTTTCAGGGATAAATCTCAGATCGGGTCTCGAGGTTGTGGCTGCGCGCGCAGCGAAGCGAGCACGGAGCGGAGGGTGGGGCGGTGGGGTCAGGGCCGGTCCGGCACACAGCAAAAAAAGAAGGATGCCTCAACTGGCTATTCTTCCCACCACCGACCGCGCTCCGGGAACTCGATCCTGCTCCAGCCCGTGATGGCGAGACTGCACCGTCCTTGGTACCAGTTTTTCTTGACCGCTCTGAACCTGACTGTCTGCCCTTCTCGAACTACCGTCTTCTTGCTCTTCTCCCAGATCGTGAATTTCGTACGCCCGCTTTCGTCTTCGATGAGTCCGACTTGGGCGATTGCTGGGGAACTGGGATCCCAGAGTTCGCTCACTGTGCCTTCGACCGTCACCTCACCGACCGGGATGTCCGGCACATCCGCGATGGGCACGATTGCCCCCGGCGCCGCCTTCACCTCCTCGAGCGTCTCCAGCACCGCCTTCGTGACGTCCCGACCGCGCGCCACCTTCTCGGCCAGCTGCTTCGCGACGACCGCTCTCGACCAGCCGCCCTGCACTTCGTCGCTGATCCGCATCGCTTGCCTGTTCACCTCCGCGAGTTCGTCTTGCGTCAGCTTCTCCCGGGGATCCGTGCGCTCCGTCGGCGCCGGCTCGTCACGGCCACACATTTCGCTGACGACCTCACGCGTGCGCTGCTCCCGACCGTCCTGCGTCCCGAGTTCGGCCTGGGCACTGATGCGCTCCAGTTCGGCTTCCCGCGCCTGAATGCGTTCCTCCTGTTCGAGGGTAACGCCGTGAATCCGGTCTTCGCTCGTGTCCGCGATCCCGTCCGGGTGGTTCGCATCCACCTTCGCCTGCGTCTCCTCTTCGACCGTCGCCTCGAACTCCGGCGTCTCGTCGACGACCGGGAAGCCGTCTTCATCGACCGCCTGCTCGCCCGCTTTCTCGAATGCCTGTTCATCGACCGAAACGACCTTTCCGCTAGCGTTGTTACTAGACATTGGAATCACTCACAGGGTGATTTCCGACGAAGGCGCTCACGCGCCGCCACCGCGATGCTCCTACATCGCGGTTTTCCGACGGCAACGACCGACAGAACCATCTGCGCGCTCTCGCTCGCGCCTTCGCGAGCGCCCTACTGGGCGCGAGCGAGAGCGCGCCTCAGGAAGGTCACCCAACCAGCACCGCGCGCCGACCCGCCCGGAGCGAGCGGCCAGCGGAGTAAGCGTGGGGGGTGAGCAGCCACGCCGCGCAGCCCCCCGCGGTTACCCGCTGGCGTCGAGACCAGATTCATTTTAGCCCGGAACGGGCGCGGGCAGTGCGGAGAGCGCCCGCACGCCCGGAATGGTCGGTCGCGAGCGACGCGGAGGGCGGCAGCGGCGAGCGGGGCGGGCCGGTACGCACACACCTATCCAGCCGACCACGTCGCTCGGTGGGCCACCCACACTCCTGGCGGACTCAGAAAGGGCGAGGCCGTCTCGGTCGTCCCCCGACCCCGCAAGCACCGCAGGGACGAGGAGCGCAGCGGCGGTCGCGGGACGTCGAGCGGCCGAGGGCTTTCGAGAGTAATCGCTATCATTACTGCTCCAGTCGTTATTCGGAAAAAGCGTCGGACTCGTCCTCGACGATGACGTCCACGCCCTCCGGTGAGACATCGAGTGGGATCCCCTCGACAGTGAACTGAACCGCGATGGTCTCATCGGCGGAGGCGATCAGCTGTTCGAGCGCATCGGGGTCGACGTAATCGTGGAGCTGATAGGCGTCGTCCTCGAGCCCACACGCTTCCAGTGTCTCGATGATTTCAACGAGGAAGTCACTCGATCCATCCGGACTGTCCGTTGGAGGGGTTTCCATCTGAACGCTCGGGGCTTAGGATGACAGGCGTATAAAACATTGTGAGTCAACCATAGAAGCGATACGCTTTGCTACTTGACTTAGCGCGTTTGGGATAGCGTCGGCGCAACCACAAGCGATTATGCGCTTTGACGCCGACTGGATGTCTCGCGCCGATGACCGCATTCTAGAGCATCTCTCTGAAGACGGACCCGACACCCCGAAGGAAATGGCGGACAGCGAACGCGTGCGCTTCTCCCGCCAACACATCAACGCCCGCTGCAAGACGCTGGTCACCTATGGCCTCCTCGTCCACCTCGGCAACGGCGTCTACGATATCACGCGAACGGGAGAGCAGTATCTCGCCGGCGACCTCGACGCTCGTGACCTCGATCCTGAATAGGGTTAGCTGTTGCCGGCGACCAGGTCCTCGATGAATCGGAAGCCGTTCACGAACGTCACCGAGTCACCGTATCCCTCGCTCGCGAGCACGGTTTCAGCGCCCTCGCCGGCTGCGATATCGGTCGTGTAGATGTACACCTCCGTTGCCGTCCCCGAACTGAGCTCTTGAGCGGCAAGGGCCGCAAGCGCAGCGTCCGCCCGCTCGACCTCGTCCGCGGGCCGGTCGTCAGCGTTCGCGATGTATCGCTGGACGCCGTCCATCACCCGGGAGACGATGGGCTCGGAGAACTCGAGTGGCGCCGCCACCGTCGCCCATCCCTCGTCGATCGCGGCGTCGACCGGCACGTCCTTGACGTCGGGATCGTCGACCGCCAGCTCCTCGTACACCCGCTCGGGCAGGACGAAGGTGACGTCGTTCCGGCGGGCGAACCGCCGCACTGCTTGGTAGCGACTGTTCGACGGCTGCCCCATCGCGACGAACAGGCCGGTGTCGGCGATGTGGAGCCGGCTCACGCGTCGTCGACAGCGCCGCCGTCGTCGATATCCAGCTCCGCGAGCGACGCCCCCGCTTCCTCGATGTCGTAATGCTCGTGGACGACGGGCCGGAGCGCCTGAAGGATCATCTCCGCGGCCAGCGGGGAGATATCGAGATCCTCGGCCATCAGCCGGTGGGTTACCTCACCGCGTTCGCGAGCGACCGCGTAGGTGAGCGCCGTCGCGAGGCCGGCGACGCCGTGACGGTCGATGTAGGTGTCGATGTCCGCGTCCGTCTCGCGTCGGCCAACGGCGTCGATGAGCGCCGGCGTGATCGTGTACTCACGGTCGCCAGCGGCCGTCGTTACGGTCAGGTCGATTGCTCGGGCGGCGTACCGGCGGGGCTGTTCGTTGTCGGTAATCTCGACCACGCCGGCGTCGACGAGCCGGTTGACGTAGCTGTAGGCCGTTCCCTGTGCGAACTCGAGGTCGTCCATCACGTCCTGGACGGTCGCCTCGCCTTCACGAGCGAGGTAGGCGTACAGCTGGGCGAGCTGTGGCTCCTCCAGCAGGTCCGCGACCGAGAGGAAGTCCCGGACGATGTCGCCATCGGCGCGATCTGAAGTGCGTGACACGGGTCGTTCTTGATTACAGTTTACAGCGAAGCAGTAAAGAGTGTTTGGGGTCACTCCGCCGGCGTTCTGACGAGGTGCTCCTCGAGGTCGCGCGTCCAGTACGTCGCGAGCCCGCCTGGGCTACAGCGCTCGCACAGCTGTACCGGGCCTTCGAGATGACCGAGTTCGACGCGGAAGCGCGTCAGCGCCGCGAGGGCGTCGACGACGAGCCCACAGCTGTCGCAGGCGTAGTGATCGCGTTCGTCGGGATCCGGTTCCGTCTGGATCGCGCAGGCGACGCAGATCGGGTGGGTGACCCGCTCGTCTTCGCCCCAGGTATGCGCCTCGCCCACCTTGGTGCCGGGTGGCGCGTCACAGAACGCACACCCGGTGAGCGTCTGCTGCATCACTCGCTCTCCGCGTCGGCGTCGCGGCCGGCCGTCCAGCCACGGTGGAAGACGGCCAGCTGCGTCGCCGAGTCGAAGGTAGTGCCACTCGGCTCGTGAACCAGAACTTGGTCTTCGGGCACCGTAGTGACGACGTCGGCGTCGATGAGGTCGTCAACCAGGCTCCGGGCCGTCGCGTCGTCGACGTCCGCGGTCGCGAGGCTCGCGGCGTCGCGGTCCTGGGCGAGCTGTTCTTTCTCGAACTCTTCGTAGTCGGCACTCGTGTCGTCGTGAGGATCGGGACCAGGCATGATGAATCACGCTGCGCACGCTGTCGCGCGCTGCACGCCTCCCGGCGCCGACAAACAGCTCCGTCGGAGGGCGTCAGTCCGGCCGTGGGTCGCGGTAGCCGATGACGGCGACGTCATCGATGAACAGGACGCCCTTCATGAAGTCGAGCTTGGTCAGGCTATGCTGGTAGAGGTTGTGCCGCCCGAGGTAGTTCACGGGCACCACCAGACAGCCGAACTCGATCTTCGGGCGGCCCTCCTTCTGTGTGCGGTAGCCTTTCTGGAACTTGAGGAGATCGTCGCTGACGTTCTTCCGCTCGCTCTTCTCGACTTCGATGGCGATGCGGGCGTCGGCGTCGTAGAGGTCGACGCTGTAGTTGAACCCAAGATGCGACCAGAGCTTGCAGTTCGGGTTGAAGCCATCGGCAGCAGCTCCCTCGTACTCGTACTGCGGGAGGCCGCCGGCGATCGCGGCATCGAACCCGCCGACCTCCGTGTGTTTCGTTGAGCCGTCGAAGACGTCAACGGGGACAGCCTCGACGGCCGCCCGAATCGACGCCAGTTCCTCGTCCGGAAACGCCTCGGACGAGGTCTGGGTTCGGCGCTCGCTCAATCGGGTGACCTCCTCGACGACGACCATACTGGCTCTCGACGAACAGTAGCCCGATAAAACCCGTCGCACGACCCTTCGGACCGACTGGCCGTCAGGATATACTCACTCGAGTATCAGGGCGGCGGGCGGGGGCGAGGGTGTGGATCCAGCCCCATCGTTAACCAACACAATGTCGATATCGGTTCGAAATGTTGGTTAACCCTGACCGCTACGGTGTCCGGAGCTCTCGAACTGGTTTTACGACGAAGGTGTCTGGCTCGCCGGCTGCTGCCTCTCGCGTGTCCGCCGACGTGGTCGGTGACCGCGTGAGCTGGGTGATGAGCTCGTCGCGAACGGTTTCTCGAGGGACGGTGGTTTCGTGCCAGCCCAGCCGGGCGTCGAAGTGCCGCTTCTGGAACTGCTCGCCGACATCGTCGCGGGCGACGTACTGCGTCCGCGTCGCCCGTCCGACCTGCCGGGAGACGAAAACGGCGCCCACGGCCTCGTGCGTGACCTCGACGAGAGCACACTCCACGAGCGCGACGATCGACGCATGATCCCGGTCGGTCGGGACCGTCACCTCGAGGTCTGCCCACGGCGCGTGACCGTCGGGACTACTTGCTGCTTGATGCGCTGCTCGTGTCTTGCTGTGTCGTTCCGAAGCCATCGTGTATCGGGGGAACGTGATGTACCCCGCCACCCCCTCGCGGGGGCGACAGACACCACCGACACACACCCGCTCAACCTATGCGCTAAATCTGATAGATTACTGAATCCAAACTCTGGGTGACGGCCCCTCGGCCCGAGAGAGCCGGCGGCCTTCGCACATTGCATATCGCCTCTTTCTTTGGACGAAATCCGCGATATGCAAGACAATATGACGGCCTCAAATCGAAGAAGAACCCCGTCGGGCCGATTTGAGGCGGTAGAAAATACCTCGACGAGTTCGGGAGTGGTACTGGAGTCCCAAAATTTGCTCGACGAGGGGGTAATGAAGGTGATTTGGGACGTATCTAAATTTCATCGGGCCGCTGCTTCACCTGTTCAGTGTCTCTCGAGGCTCCCCGGCTCGGTACTTCGAATCGTGAAACACCCCGATTCTCTCGATTCCGGTTGTGTTAGCCGCTGAAAATTGCTCGACGGGGATTCTGAAAAGACTGGTTTTGGTCTGCAACACGTTCCTCGAAAATCTGAGGGGAAGTCAATTATTTAGAATTGCTCAGCGGGGCCGGCGGACTGCTCGTCAACTTGTTCGTACATCTCGTCCGGGAACGGGAGACTGCCCCAGATCGAGTAGGGACATTGATCCTGGCCGATACAGTACCGTTGCATATCGTCGTTATCGCAGTTCATCGGCAACGGCGTGTCCCCGTCGATCGTGTTCGAGAACTCGTAGCGGACTTGGTACTCAGTTTCCTGCTCGTCGTACCACGGCCACCTGGAGAAGACATCCTTGAGGTCCGCGACGATTTCGTCGAGGCTGCTGTCTTGGTACTGCGGAAGCCACATCACCATCCGCGCGAAGTTGTATAGATCCTTCCGCACCGGCTTCTTCTCGTGGAGTCGCTCCTCCATATTCGCCATACAGGGGAGTTCGAAGAGATCCTCGATTTCCCGCACCTCGATCTGTTCGGCGCCGGTTCCGGCCCTCCCGATTCGGTAGGTGTTGACGCGCCCGTCGCGGTCGATCGTGACCGCCGAATGTGACTCATGGTCGGCCAACGTTTTGGCGAGACTGCTCGGACTCGAGATCCAATCCGTCACGGATGATTCCCAGTCGTCCTCGGCATCGTACGCCTTGACCGCTCGATAGAGCTCTTTCGCTGTAAGGAACTCCCCTTTCTGGACGACGTCGTCGGGGGCGTCACTCAGGGCTCGCCGGAGCACTCGAATCGACCGTTCGCCACGGTCCCAGTTCCGCCAGATGCGCTCGTGATGGCCGGTCTCGAGGAAGCGGTCGATCCGCTCCGTGATGGCCGACTCGTTCGTGGTCAGCCACGTCAGCTGCTCCTCCGAGAGCCCATCCTCCTGTACCCGAAGGAGCTTCTTGAACGCCCTCTCAGCGTAGTCCCGATACTCGCTGTCGAAATCACCGACCGGGACGTACAGCTTGTTGTCTTCGACTCGTGTCAGCATCTCTCCGCCATCGTCACTTCCCGTCGACGCCTCGTCCTCCCGAACGAGACATTTGCGTGATGCCGCCGCCATCGGGATTTCGAGGTACAGGCCATCCCCGAACTCCGGCATCTCTGTGATGCCCGTACAGACCCGGCCGGGATGCGGCCCATCCTCACCGGGCTCCTTGCTGTAGAGCACGTCGGCGATGTCCTGCTGGAGCGCCCCATCACCGCGAGCACGGATGAGGGAGGCGAGATTGTTGACGTACAGCTCACGGATGTCATAGAGCACCTGGATGTTCCGGGGCGACGCGTGCTCGAACTTCGGGTGTTCCTTCACACAGATCGCACTCAACGTCGCGAGCACGGCGAGCGTCCCCGGTTCGTCGACGAACGGCTCGTCGGCTGCGTCGGCGCGAACCTGTTCTTTGAATGCCGCGGTGCCGAACCGTTCGATGTCGTTCACGAGGTCCTCGGGTTGGTCCTCGCCGTCGACGACGTATCGATTGTAGCCACGCGTAAACAGCTGGTTGATGCGTGTCTCTCCGTACTCCAGCGGGAGCGCTGCGACCCGATACGCCATGTCCTCGTCGTCGGTTGGTGTACTCGGGCTCATTCGTCGATCACCTCGGGCGTGGCAGACCGCACGTCGAATGCCGGGCTTTCGATGGGTTGGACGATGCTACAGACGTCGGCGTGCAGCGAGTAGGGCAGGCGGGCGACCCGCCGGCGGTCAGCCGTTACGACGGGGTCGATGGGGATCTCGTAGGTCTCCAAGAGGAGGTCGTTCAACACTTCGCGACTCTGCTCGTCGTAACGGTGCGCCGAGTCAGAGTCGAGGAGGTAGACGTGGACGCCCTGCCCGCTGTAGACGACCATCGTCTCCTCGGCGTTGAGGTCGGTCTCGAAGATGTCGCGTACTTCGAAGCCGTACTCGATGGCTCGGTCGACGTCCTCGAACGCATACGGATATCCGGCCGGCTCGGCGTCGAGGATGCCGGCGTCGTCGAGGAGCGCGTCGTCGCCCTGGTCGTCGACGTCCTCTGAGACGGTATCCGCGGCTCGTTCCCGAGCGATGTCTTTGGCGTCGATGTCGACGAGCAGGACCCACGGCCGTTCCCAGTGATCCAGTGCGTAGTAGACGGCGTCGGGGCGTGGATCCCGTTTTTCCAGTACCTCCGGATCAGCAAGTGCGAACTCGCTCCGCCCCAGCGGGTCGTTGCGAGCGGGGTGCCGAATGAACCCAACGACATCCTCGAAGTCGTCAAACTCGGGCGTCGTTCGATCCCCTGATGGGCCCGTTTGCCACGTATCCCGCCGGATGAAGTCCTTATTCGGCACCTCGTCGTTGCGAACGGGGTGGGACTCGCGGAAGGCGACAGCGTACTGTTTCGGACCGGTCGCCGTGATGAACTCCGGCAGGTCGTCGACATAGCGGGGGAACTCCTCGGCGTAGTAGGCGTAGATCTCCTCACGAGTTGCATGTCGCCACGTCATGACTCGAGATCCTCTTTGAGATTTTTGAAGCCACGAACGGTGGTCAAGCCGTCAGAATTGAGTTCTTCGACGGCGTCCCTGATGTTCGCGAACGACCGCGCGGACCGCCCATTGACACGCTCGTCGATCTTACCGGCGTCGGCCAGCGAGTCAAGCACGTCGGTAGCTGTCTGCCGAGTGTTGAACGCCCAGACTGCATCGCCGTCCACGGCACTGAGCTTGTCGTAGTCCTCGATCGGGGCATGCCTATTGTTACTCGCGAGCTCTGCTTCACCAGCCCAGACGAGGTCGCCCTCTTCGTTGAACCCAGCCACATCCAGCACCGTTCCATCGTCGTATTCGTAGTACGGCTTGACACGAACGACGTCATCCTGCTGCTGGAGCCACAATTCGAGGAGCCGGACGCCAACTTTGTGTGGGGTTTTCTCGCCGAGGTCACCCTCGCCGGGGCCGGCGTTCAATTCCCTGCCGAGGAGATCTCGGCCGGCCGGGAGCACGGTGTAGTACTTGCGGCCAGCAGCAGATCCTTCGTCGAGTAGGTCCTGGTCTTTGAGCTGCTCCAGATGGAGATCGTCGTAGGCGTCTCGCAGCTGGCGCATGCTGTCCAAGAGCGCATACTCGTCGTCTGCTCTGTTCATCACGTCGAGGACACGACTCAGGAACCGGACGTCGTCGCGACTGAGCCCGCGGTCTCGGAGCTCGTCATCGGGAACCGGCACGCCGCTTTCCTGAACCGGCGACGATCCGTTGGCGGGTTGCTCTGGCTGGTCGGCAACTGGCTCCTCGTCGCCATCAGTGGATTCCCCAAATAACGAACTGATCTCCCCGTGGTCTCCACCGGACTCGCTGTCCGTCTCGGGTTGCGTCGTCGACGTAGACCCGTCCTCGGTCGTCGCTTGGCTGATGAATGCGGACTGGTTCGGGTCGTCCCCCGTATCTCCATCAGCCGACGAGACCGTCGTTTCGGCTCCTGAACTTCCCCATCCAGTCTCCTCCGGAGTCGGACTCGATTCAGTCGTCGCTGTCAGCCCGTACTGGGTCGCTGTGCGCTCGACCATCCGTGGCCGGGACACGGATTCGAAATGGTCTTCCTGTGGCTCTGTGAGCGGCTGGTCGCTTTCTGGATGCCCCGGCGCGATGGGGAGTGGCTTCAGCGAGAACGGCGGCGGACCAGTCTCCCCGAACGACGGACTCGGGAGCTGGGCGATCCACTCCCCGCTCGGGAGCGTATTGATCCGGTTGCGGAGTTCGGTCGGGCTGAGGTCCTCGTGAGCCAGCGACTCCGCGAGATCGCGCTCGATCGAGATGTTGCCAATGAGCTTCGTCTTGATGTTGTTCAGTACCTCGTCGTAGGCGCGCTCGTTTCGGTTCCGGACCTGCTCGGGGAACTGCATCACAAGGCCCATACTCAGACCGAACGAGCGGCCCTGTGGTAGCAGCTGCTCGGAGACGAGTTTCGTCGACGCGACCGGCGCCGCCTCCTCGATGATGAGGTTGGTGAGCTTCTCGTAGTCCGTCTGGCCGTCGCGCCGGCGCACCTGGACGGCGTCCCAGAGGTTGCTCAACAGCAGCAGCGTAATCGCTCGCTGGGCCTCCGGTCGGAGGTCCCCCAGATCGAAGATGATGGTCGCGTCTTCATCGAGGAACTCGCGGAAATCGAAGCGGTTGTCGACGTACTCGCCGGCATCGTTCTGCTCAGGGACGTGGCTGAAGATTCGCCGGAGATGGGCGTCCTCTTTGAGTTTGTCGAGGCGGTTTCCGACGGCGTCCATCGACACCTGGAACTGGTGGTTGTCCTTCGCGAAGTGCCGCGTCAGCGACTCCTCGATGTTCTGGTTCTCGGCTGAAACGGGGGGAATCGTCTGCTCGCGCTGCATCCGGAGGGCGGCGGCGAAGAGGTCGTCCAGCCCGAACACGTCGCTGCCGTATTCCTCGTCGAAGAGCGCCTTGATGAGGTAGCTGAGGATCTCGTTCGCGACGAACGCCTGGCCGTACTGTTCGCGCCCCATAATCATCCGGAGGATATCGTGGAAGTGGTCGACCTTGTCCTGAATCGCGTCCTCGCGGTTACGACCCGCCTCGAGCGCCGGGCGGATATCGAAGAACGAGAACGCGGGAATCGTCTCGGGGACGCGGAAGTGGTAGACGTCGTCGAGGCCCTCGAACCGCTCGTAGTGGCAGCGGAGGTAGTTCTCGCACATCCCGTCACCCTTCGGATCGACGAGGACGACAGGGCCCCCAGTCGACCCGCGGAGGGAGAGCGCATCGTTGATGATGGCCTTCGACTTCCCGCCCCCAGTCGACGCGAACCGCCCGTAATGCGTCGGCAACAGGTCCGGCGGGATCCGGATCGGATCCGGTCGCGGCTCACCGTTTTCGTCGAGCGCGTAGCCAATCGCCATCCCCTCCTGGAACTGCTGGATCAAGTCGGGATTCGGCCAGGGGAGCGGATTTCGGCTCTGCTGTTCAGCCCGAGTCCCCCGTGTCCCCTCAACGGTCAACTGTTCGGACGAGGGGACAAGGACGAAGTTCGCGAGTTCCGTCCCACAGAGGACTAGCTCGGGGCGGGTCTTCCCTCGACCTGTCGTCAACTCGCGATTGAAGAGGCGCTGAAGTGTGGCCCGTGCCTTCTTCTCCTTCGTTTTCTCACGGAAGCCACTCTCCCGGAGGCGCTGCCCCTCGACCTCGTAGAACGGCCCGTCGAGCGGGTCGAACACGGGGAGGAGCGAATCCATGCGGGCATCGAGGTCGCCGTGAGTGACGTCAGTCGGGACGCCAATGGCACGGATGTTGGCCGTGAACGACCGTTTGGCGTTCTTCGCGTCGATGGATGCGATTCGTTTCTCGACGGCCTCGCTGAGCTGTCGTTCGTCCTGGTCGCTCCGTTGCTCCTCGACCTCGAGGAACGACCCGACGACCTCTTGGAAGAACGTGTCCCGGCCGTCGATGAGGTCCTCCTTCCGCACCTCCGCGTCGGACTGCCAGCTGCTCCGTCGTTGGAAGACGACTTGGAACGCGGTCGGTGCTATCGCCTCCATCAGGTGGTCGATGAGCGTCGCGAGCGCGGCACCGGGTTGGTCGACGGACGAGAGGTCGCCGTCGGTGTCCTCCGACGTGAACGAGGTCAGCGACGTCATCCAGTCCTGCTTCCGAGACGCGGAGCCACACCACCGGACACCGAGCGGGGAGACGGCATCGTTGGCTGGCCGCGTCAGAATCGTCCCCTCCGGAGTCATCGTCGGCTTCTCGATGGATGGTCGCTCCTCGTCATCCGGGAGTGTCTCGGGCGGGGCTAACTCGAGGACAGAGTCGCCGATGACCACGTGATGGTCGGGGATTGTGGCCGAAACCGTGCCGCCGTCGACGAGCGGATCGGAGTCGGCTTCGCGGTCAGCCGGTTCTTCGTCGACGTAGTCGTACTGCTCTCCCGGCCCGAACTCGTACTGGAGCCGCCCGGCTTCGTAGTGCTCTATGAATTCCTGCGGGGTGAACTCGACCGGCTGAATGAGGCGGTTCGCGACGTCGACGTCGACGCGTTCGATATCGAACGTGGACGGGTAGATCGAGCGGAGCCGCTTTTCCACCGTATCGAGGTGAGCGTCGGCTCCGTAGAAGAACTCCACCGGCTCATCCGGCCCATCACTGATCGCGAGGAACTCGAACCGGGGCGGCGTATCGCTGTGGAGCGGGTTCAGCTTCGCCCCCAGACCTGAGGAGCCAGGCCTGGTCAGTTTGTGGAGGCTGTCGAGGACGCGGGGGATACTCTCGGGATCGAGCTGCTCGGAGGTGGGGGTGACGCGCAGGTAGTCAGTCATCGTCGCTCCCCTCCGTTGACCCGCCGTCCGGCTCGGCTGCGACGGCGTCGGATTCCTCGTCGGAGCTGTTCGTTTCGTTCGTTCCGTTCGTTACTTGGTCTTCAAGCTCCGCCCGAAACTCCTGCATCTCGCTATCGACGGCGCTCTCGCCGGCGCCGGGAAGCGAGGACCGAACTTGGGAGGTCGGGTCGAAGTCGATGACCTGCTTCTCCTTGGGCATCGCCTTGACCTGGATGCCGCGCCACTCGCCGTCGACGCCCACCAGCGCCTCGGAGAAGCCGGCGTCCTCGTTCCCGGGCACCGCGTCTTGGACGAACCGCATCTGGGCGTAGTTCAGGCCGAACTCGTCGGCCCACTCCTCGTCCATCCCGTCCAGGCGATGGAACTGCTTGACCGCACACTGATCGAGGATCGCCTCGGATTCAGCGTGTTCGAAGAACTCGTCGACGGTCTGGGTGACCAGCCGAATCGAGAGGTCGTGGTGGCGGTGGTGCCGGAACACCGTTTCGAGGAACGCCAGACTCGCGGCGTCCTGCATAATGTAGCGGGCCTCGTCGATGTAGAACACTACCTCCTTGTCCGAAACTTTCGCCCGCTCGTACACCAGCGAGATCAACAGCTGCATCGTCAGCGCCGTGCTGCTGTCCACGCTTCCCTCTTGCTGGGCCAGATCGAGATAGATGACTTTCTCGTCCCGGATGTCGAACTCGGAGTCCTGTCCGAGATTGGCGTGGCGGCCGTCATCCTCGAACGGGCGGAGCTGGTCGAGCAGCCACGTCGCGTCTTCTTTGATCTTCCCGGACTCCTCGTCGGA
Organism: Halosimplex yunnanense; assembly: GCF_054504345.1. Classification (NCBI taxonomy): domain Archaea; kingdom Methanobacteriati; phylum Methanobacteriota; class Halobacteria; order Halobacteriales; family Haloarculaceae; genus Halosimplex; species Halosimplex yunnanense. Next base: position 54,541 of record NZ_JBTJEL010000024.1, read on the forward strand.
GCGGACGACGAACTCCTCGGGGTCGTCGATCATGTCCTCGAAGACGTCCATCATGTCACGGATGGTCGGGCTTGGGTTGCTGTGCGTGGAGATGTCGTCGGTAATCTCCTGTCGTTTGTAGGCGCGCTTGAGCCCGAGTTCGAGCGTCGTCCGTCGGTCGCCAAGGGATATGCCTCGCAGCGCGAAGAAGTTCGTGAGGAAGCTCATCGCGTCGTCGAGCTTCTCGTTGAACGGACTCGCGTCCTCACCCATCGCCCGCTGGACGTGTTCCGGGGTCTCGCGGATCTCCAGCGGATTCAGGCCGAGTGTCCCGCCGACCGTGATGCGTTTGGCGTCGAGGGCTTCGGCGACGCCGGCCCAGTTGTTCAGCGGCTCGAGGATAATGCCGATACGGTCCTTACTCTGCTCAATGGAGCGGATGAAGTTCTGCTTGGAGCTGAACGACTTTCCGGAACCCGTGTCACCGACCGTGAACATCGCGTACCCGTTATCTCGGGCGAATGGGTCGATGACCACCGGGCTCTGGTTGTCCTTGTGAATCCCGAACTCGACACCGCCCTCTTCGAGGATCGTCGCGTTGTGCGGTGAGGAGAGTAACGCGCCGACGGCGCCGCCGAGGGCAATCGATGTGCGACCGAACTCGTTGTCGCCGATAGGCGCGGCAGACTGAAGGGCAAGGTCCTGCCGACAGATGGCGGTCTTCGGCGTGAGGTTCGCCGGATCGTCACGGAGCGCACTCTTGACCTTCTGGACGGCGTCCCGGAGTTCCTCCTTCTCGTCGGCTCTGACCGTGACGAACATCCCCTGGTCGAAGACATTCGCGCCATTCTCCACGGCCTTGTACGTCGCTGCGGCTTCGTTGGCGCGCTCCTGTAGGTAGGCACTCCGAACGCTCTGTTCGAGATCGGCGTCCACCTGAAGGTCGTCAGCGATGTCCTGCAGTTCGTTCCGCGCCCGCTCCTGGTTCTTCGGCGTGATGTGGGCCGTCAGGTCGAACTGCACGTCGGTCATCTCGAAGAGCTCGGAGAGGTAGCCGTCGTTGGGGTAGTCCGGGTAGTCAGCGATGTACAGCGTCGTCGTCCACTGCTCGCCGACCTGTGCCGCGCGCGTCTCCCACTCGATCGCCGCCGGCGCCGTCACCGTCTTGTGTGACTCGGCGATGTCGTCGAGGAGCTGGCGTTCGGCGGCGCCCTGTTCGATGGTCTCCTCGTCGAGCAAGTCTGAGAACTCCACCTCCTCCTCGTCGTCTTCGGTGTACCGGTCCCAGAGGAGTTTCCCGCCGATCCCGACCAGTACCGCGAGCAGAATGTAGAGGGCCGCTCCTTCAGCTGAGGTCGGATTCGTAAGCCACTCCGAGAGCTGGCTAACGGCTCCGCTGCCCGTCTGGAGGACGAGGTTACGCATTGTGGTCATCCTCCCGGCGCGAGTGGCCGATGATGGGTTGTTCCCGAACGACGCGCTCTGCGTCCTCGTAATCGTGTTCGCGGCCGTTCCAGAAGTCCATATTCAACACGAAAAGTTCGACCGTGCTGAGCCGCCGAGCGGACCAGCCCGACGCCTGCTGGATGAACTCCGACCGCACGTCGTTGACTCGGCTGTCCAGCTTCTCGAACATCTGTGCGCGGCGCTCGACGTCGGTTAGGTCCTCGCGACGGGTGACGAACGGGTTGAACAGGAAGCCGATGACGGGGAACTGCGTGAGCTTCTCGGCGGGCGTGCCCTCGTCGCGGAAGCGGTCGTAGACCTCCAGCGGGGAGACTTGGACGCCGATGTAGTATCGCACCTGCTGGATGCCCCGCTCGCGCATCTCCTTGGGGCGGGTCTCCCGGTATTCCTCGAGGAGTTCCTTGAATATAGGATTCTCCGTGACGTCCTCGTCGTTCAGGCGGTCCTCGATGTTCTCGACGATCTGTTCCACCGGAAATGAGCGGGTTGTGGCGTGGAGTTTGAGCTTCGAGTCAAGCTCTTTGTTGGCGAACTCCTCGCCGGCGTCCTGGAGCTGGGCCCAGTCGTCGGACATCGCGAAGTCCATATTGTCGGGATCGATCTCGATGAACGCCTCCATCGTCCCGTCGGCCCGTTGAATCGCCCCTGCGCCTGGCCACGCTCGCTCGATGTTCGTGAGGTCCTGCGTCCGCTCGTCGGGCTTGAACGGCGTGTAGTTCGCGAGCCCGCCTTCGTTACGCTCTGTCTCGTTGGTACTACTGTCGGCCTCCTCTGGGGCGCTGAACGTGATCTGGGGGCGCTTGACGTAGCGGTAGACATCCTTCGTCCACGTCCACGCGTTCAGGTGGTCGGGTGAGACGTAGACGATCGCAACGCCGAACCCGAAGCCACCGGCGACGAACGGGAGGGCGAGTGATTCAATGCCGGTGAGGCCGGCGATGAACAGGCCGACGATCGGGAAGGCGATCAGGACGCCCACGTCGCCTTCTTCGATGTTGAGGTAGGGGATACGGCCCTCCTCACCGAACTGGTCCATAATGCGCCGTGCGGCTGCGTCTTGGTCGATGGACATGGATTGTTAGTAGCTTCCAGGGTCGTTCTCGGTCCGCCGGTAGGACGGCGTCCCGCTATCTTCGTCGCTATTCGTGCCTCTCGCTGCCGCTTTCTGGGCGACGGCGTGTCCCGCAGCGGCTTTTGGCCCCCACCGGGCTGCGGTCGTCGCGACGCCGGTGCCGGCGACGTAAGCTCCGGCGGCTACGCCTCCGATGAGAGCCGCTCCCTTGGTGGCACCCCCGAGGACTTTCGCCGTCAGTGGCGTCGCGTACTTGAACGTCTTCCACGTGACATAGAGGGCGATGAGCGGAAGGGAAGCTGCGACGAGATACTTGAGAAACGCTGATTCCGGCGTCAAAGCTCCGCCAGAGTAGAGTAAATCGTATCCTTTGAGAACGATCGCGGCGGGCAGAGGGAGAACGGCTAATGGAACGAACCGTTTGCTGAAGCCCATCGCGACATCAGAGAGAACAGGGATGTTCCCATACGCAACCGCGAACGCGATGGGCATTCCGTATAGGTAGACGTAGAGGAGAATCTGGCGAATGTAGAATAGAGCCTCGAGTGCCCACATCGAGATCCCCCCGATGAGGGCAAAGAGCAGACTGAGTCCAGGATTAGTGATTGAAGCCGTGATGAATTGGAGCATAGCAGATGCGAGCGACGAAAGCTCCGGCATCAGGGCAATCGTGAACCCATCAACAAGGTACAGTGCGAGGGCTCCAATCCAATACCACGTTATTATCAGGAACGCCCCGACCCAGGCAGTTTTCTTGGTCTTCCGAGCCTCGTACGCACTCCCGATATTGAAGATACGGATGGTATGGCGCCCCTGAACGCTCATCACGAGGAGCAGGAGAGAAATCAGCATGATTTCACCACCGATGAGGCCCTCTTGAATCGCTGGCCAAGGGGCGTTGCTCGGCTCTCCGAAGATGAATGCTCCATCGGTCTGAGGGGTCGGACTCCCAAACATCTCCTCGGTCAGAGTCTGATACCCTGACCGAAGCCCGTCCATGAACAGACCGATGAACCAGTCGACGACGTCTTTGAATCCCTCGAGAACGACGTCTATCAGGTCCACCATCGTTAGGTCTCCGTGATTGAAACCTCGCAGTCACTCATATCCGTGGATCCGGAGTACTGTACATCGAAGGATTTCGACACCTGGTCGCTGCCAACCTGAGTTCGGACTGTGACGGTGAACTGGCCGCTGTTCCCGTCCGGGGAGCATCCCATTCCCTCCTCAGATTCGGAACCAAACGGGAACGAACTACTGAACAGGTCGGTCGTTTCTCCCGGCGAGATCACCACCTGCTCGGTTTCATACATCCCGCTACCTCGGGGATCTTCGACAGGGTTTGGAACATCACCGGAGAAAATTAACTCGACAATCGCTTCTGGTCCGCTTCCGGTGTTTTCGACGGTGACGTACGCTTCCCCGTTCTTTAGCCGATCTGTCTCGGTATCTCCGTAGACTTCGTCCCACGGCTTATCAGGGTTATTCCGGTAAAGACCGACCTCTTGAATTCCAATTTCCGGCTGAATCAGTGAGGAACTCTCGGATAGCGTTTCTTCACCGCTGAGGGCCACGACAGTATACTCTCCAGGCTCGTATGAAGTTCCGATCTCGAAAGAGACCTGTTGTGACCCAGCAGCGGTTTCTTGTTGACCGAACAGTTCCCCATTCGGCTGGACGAGGTTGATCTGGTCGACTCCCTCCTCTGAGGAGTATTCAACGACGAGTTCTGTCCCCTCTACAGTGACTTGCTGGATTATTCCTCCATCATTAGACGGTGTTGAGTTCCCGCCACCCGGGGAATCGCCGTTGTTGAGGCATCCTGCCACGCTCACGAGAGCGGCGCCGGCGACTGTTCGGAGGGCGGTCCGTCTGCTGAGGTGGGGATTGTTTTGAGTCATGGGTTTTGTCCAAAGATGTCTTCTGGGCCGAGCATCCGCAGGAGGCGCTTGCCAGCGTAGAACATCACGAAGAACGGCAGGAGCTGCCAGCCGACCTCGAACACCAGCGCAAACCAGCCGTCGATCGTCCCTAATGGGTGCCAGCGGGCCGTCGCGGTATCACTCACGTACGCCGGGTCGTGACCGAGCCACGAGCCTGGGTGGTACCGAGCGGTGTAGATGCCCGGTTCGTCGATGGTCACGATTGCCACCCCTGAGGCGTTGGTCTCGACGCGCTGATCCGCGACTGTGATGTACCCGTTTCGGGTGGTGCCGCCGATTGGATATTGACGGCTATCGTCGAGCGTGATGGGAGCGCCGGTCTGATTATCCCGAAGTTCGACTCTGAGCGTTGCTTGCGACTGATTCTGCTGGATGACCTCGACAGTGAGATTACTGCGGCGGAGCTGCCGCTCGGAGCCGGCGTCCGGCTCAACGATTGACGCATTCACGCCACGGACGATTCCCGCAACGTGCAGTGCCTCTCGATCGACGTTCTCGGCTCGAACGGCGACGCCGTACGTCGTCGTATACGACTGGTTGATGATGTCGATATTGATGTTCTCACCGATGGTCCCAACTGGAGACGGGCGGTCAGTTCCCCAGGTTTCGATGAGTTCGGGTCCGTCTCGAACCGGCTCGGCACGCGGCCCGATCCGCGAGGGATAAGCGTGGACGTACACTGGCATTGCGCCTGACTCGACGGTGGTGCTATCCGTGCGATTCGACCGAACGAGCGTGTCCCAGTTGGTGTTCCGAGCGGTGTAGAACCGCCAGATGCCACGGACCCGTGCCTCACCGTCCTCCGTGAGCGTGTACCCCTGCCACGGCCGCGACTGGAAGATGGCCACGCCGGCGTCGCCGTTCGGATACTCGGCGTAGTAGGGGTACGCCGAGAGGTCGTAGATCTCGACGGCGATCGAATCGGAGACGTTGCGTGATTCCGTCCGATAGGTGACGTCGACATCAGTCCGGTCACCCAGGTCGGTCCTGACGGTCTTCTTCAGCCGGACGCTTATCTCCGCTTCCAGCGTGAGATTCGCACTCCAGTCATCCTCGATCTGGTAGTCGAGGGCAGGCGTGTGGGACCCATCCTGGGTCGCGATGGTCTCACCGTCCTTCTTCAACCGGACTTCCTCAATTTCGTGCTCCGTGAGCGACCACGAGATAGTCGTGTTGCCAGAGGAACTCCCATTGGGGACGCGCACACGATAATCGACGAAGCCCCGCATCGTCCCGTTCGGCGCGATATACAGTGGGGTTTCACCGGACTCGAGGTGTCCACGAGTAGAGGGCTGGACCGCGAAGATCGTCGCGTGAGCATCCTCGATGAAGACGCCGTCCTCGAGGTCTGCGTGCGGGGGGTGGACGGACGTATCTGGGCCACCGGCGTCGAGGTCCTCGAAGTCGTTCCGCGTCCACGTCGCCGCGGTCGCTGGCGGCTGTTTGAATGTAACGTCCGTCCCGTTGGCAACCTGATGGACGGCGGAGCGATTCTCGCCGTACCGCTGGCGGTACTCTTCTTGGCTGATGTAGTTGTCCGCATCGCGGGACCAGAGCGTTGCCGACTCGTTCTCGGTGAGCCCGTTGTCTTCCGTGCCGGGCCGCGGCGGATCGGCGGCGACGATACCCGTGACTAAGCTCGTCAACAGCAACCCGGCCATGAGGACGGAGAGCTCTCGGTGGTTCATAGGGCTCGCAACGGGGACTGTGGGGTGGTTACCAGGGGACGAGGTCGACGCATTGCGCCAGCGGAAGGCCCATCATCGACCCGGCGACCGTGTACAGCGGGCCGAGGACAACGAGGACGACTGCGGACTTCATCGCCGAGCGTTTGTGGCGCTTGAGGCCCTTCTTCTGCTCAGGGTTCAGGGTGAACATCTCGATGAGGGAGTCTGCCTGCCAGACGATGGCGAGGCCGACGATTCCCAGCGCGGTTGTCAGCTGGAAGAACCCCTCAATCATGCTCGGGAGGTTGTCCGCACTACAAACTGCGTTACTCTGCGCGGCGACCGGCTGGACAGCGAACAGGCTCAGCAGGACGACGGTGAGCGCTGCCTGCCGAGGGATTGTCCCGGTCAGCAGTGACTTGTTTTCAGTGCTAAGCTCAGGGTCGGAGGAAGTCTGGTCCTGTAACATAGCGGGTTAATCATCCGTGGCGTCTCCAGCCGTTGGCTGGCTTTGCTGGTCGTCCACGAGCGACTGGAGATCAGCGAAGCGGTTGGTGTTTTCAGCGATCTCTTCGAGTGTGTAGCCCTGCTCACGGGCCCGTTCGAGGAGGTCACGGAGTTCATCAGGGTCGACGCCGCGGACGTCCATCTCCTCGCGGAGGGCACGGCGATAGAGGGCGGAAGCGTTGATGTGGTCGTTCCACATCAGGTACAGATCATCGATGTCTTCGATGGTGACTGACCTTGTAATCATACATGCGGGTATGTGTCTGCACCGGTTGAGTCCCGGTACACATTGGCGCGGTAGATGGATGATACCTAAATGCTTTCTGGCTATCAAGTGGTGCAAGTTTGTCGAGTAAATTATAACCAAATTACTTGTTGCTCTCGTAGAAAAGAGCTTAACCAACAGTGGCACACACGATTGGAAGTTTGTTGGTTAAGAGTGAGAATCAGCTCACTTACTCGAGCTCCACAACTTCGCCGCTTCCCTCGTCAAGGATTTCTCGCACTTCGGCCAAGAGTTCCTGTCCTTCCTCGTGGAGCTGTGTGCCTTCTTCGAGATCACACTCGTCCGCATCGAGCTGTCCAATGATTTCCTCGACACGACTCAGCCGGTCGCGGATTTCTGAATCGTTTGCCACGCTTAGATCACCCCCAGCCACAGCCCGGTTATGAGTAACAACAGCAACAGCAGCACAGCGATTGCGGCCTTGTAGTAAACCGGGGCAACACCCTCTGGTGCGGCTGCCTCGTCGACTGCTTCGGCGAGTTCCTGCTCGTGTTCGTGCTCCTGCTGGAACGTTTCGTACTCAGCTTCGAGCTGTTGCTCCAGCGGCTTGACTTCGCTCGCGAGGAACTCCTCGCGAGAATTCACGATATACTCGCCGGCGGCCGTCGGCGTGATCGTCGCGATGTCCGCCACCTGATCCGCGATGAGCCGGTCGTCGGTGTGTCCGATGGCGGTCACGATCGGCGTGTTCGAGGTGAAGATTGCCTCCGCCACTCGCTCGGTGTTGAACGCCTGAAGGTTCGAATCGCTCCCACCGCCACGGCCGACGATGATCGCGTCGACGTCCTCCGAGCGGTCGAGATGGTGGATGCCGTTCGCGATGGACGTCGGCGCGTTTGACCCTTGGACGGTTGCGTCCTTCACCACGATGTCGACGGTCGGGTCCTGTTCGTGGATCGCGTTCTGGATGTCGTACCGGGCGTCTCCCCGAAGGGATGTGACGACACCGACCCGCTCCGGGAACGCCGGTGGTTGCTGTTTCTGCTCGTCGTCGAACCAGCCACGCTCTTCGAGTTCACTTCGCAGTCGCTCCACGGCAGCCGCCTGGTCGCCGTCGCCGACGACGATCACCTCCCACGGTTTGAGGTCGATTTTCCCACCTTCGACCCAGTAGTCGATATCACCCTCGAGGATGACTTCGGTGCCGTCTTCGAGGTCGGCATCCATCTCCCGATAGCGGTTTGCCCAGAGCATACAGGGGAGCTCGGCGTCGCCGTCGGTGAGCGTAAAGTAGAGCGCCGTACTGTTCTGGTGGAGGTCAGTGACTTCGCCAATACAGCGGACGCCGTTGAGGGCAGGCGTGTCCTGGACGACCGACGCGATCCGGTCGTTTAGCTGGGACACGCTAAGGACCTCTCTCGCACCAGGTTCGACCGCCTGCCGTTCGGTATCCGGTACGTCCGCCATTTCGTTTCCTAACTTCTGAGCAGGAACCTCAAAAAGCTACGTTCGAGTGACGGGGTAGGCTGCGTTACGCAGGCCTACAGATCGCGGGGCTGGACCGTCTTCCGGTCGTTGGACTCGGCACGCTCGGAGGCGTCGTCGAGCAGTTCGGCGACCTCTTCGTTGAGGGTGTCGTAGAAATCTGCCGAGACGTTGTTGTCCGCGAGTGCGTCTTTCACGGCTGCTTTGACGATTAGGTCAGACATTCCATCGCGGACTTCTCTTGTCCACCATATAAATGTTCGAAGTTCTTACGCAGGATTCTCGCCCCGTCGTATCGAATATTGGTATTTGAGCACCAGAGAGAACATATGCCACCCCTCAAAAATAGGGAATGAACGGATGCACGATCTAACTGGGTTCCAGCGGGACATCTTGTACGTGATCGCCGGGCTCGAGGAACCACACGGGCTCGCAGTAAAGGGCGAACTCGACGACTACTACGAACAGGAGATCAACCACGGCCGGCTCTATCCAAATCTCGACGATCTCGTCGATAAAGGCCTCCTGGAAAAAGGAGAGCTCGACAAACGGACGAACGTATACACGGTCACGAAACGCGGATTGCGGGAGATCGAGGCGCGACGTGAGTGGGAAAGCCAGTATTTAGCAGACGTGAACGCACCCACTACGTCGTAGAAACAGGCGAATAGAATTCATTGGCTCAATTGAGTCTATGAGGAGAAAGAGAAAGAGACTGCTCCTGCTAATCAGCCCTAACCCAGATCACCGAATAGTTCCTCATGCCGTTCTTCCAACTGTCGAATCGACTCCTCCCGCTCACCCATTGCATCCTCCCGATGATCCTGAAGCGCCTCAAAGAACCAGGAATAGAAGCTGTTCAGAACGTCTTGGTATGAGTGCATCTCCGCTTGGATATCAATCTCTTCACCCAACTCCTCAAGATACTCTCTCGGCTCTGGGTCGAAATCACCGTGATTCAGCAGTTCGTCTCGCGACACAACTATGCCAAACCGAACCCCTTCCTCTTCCTCGATTAGCGTAATGTCAATCGAGGGGAGACGGCTCTTCACCATAAAATGCCGAAGCTGCTGGAGGAACTCCCACCGTGTTTCGATATCGTGCTTTCGCTTTCCTTTTTTGTAGATGTCATCAAACTCGTTCGTACCGTACTTGTCAGCGCGCTTGATCCGTTGTGTCTGCTTGATGAGAGTGTAGACCGACACAACGTAGTTGTGATACCGGCGTAGATACTCCTGGAGAAATGCATCCATGTCGCCTTTGTCCTTCTTCAGCTGGATGTTCAACCCCTGATCTCGAAACCATTGGTCCAGCTCGTTCACTTCCTCAAAATTCCGATTAACGGTGTATATTGACCGTTTCAACCGACGGAGTTCATTCGCAATTTCCGTTCCCTCGGTCTCCTCCAAATCCTGCAAAATATCCCGGAAAGCGGAGTTATCGTCCATATCCGTTTTTGTGGCGGAGTGGTTATAAACCACTTCAGAAAGAAGGACTCAACAAATGGATTTCTACGTACCACATGACGGTGATGTAGACGATGAAGAGCTGTACCAAGACATCGTCTACTACCTCGAGGAACATCTTGACTACTCAGTACAGACCGACACGAGGTACAGCTATCTTCGGTTCAAAGACGATGGCGACATCTATGAAGCAGAGGTCGGCGAGGTGTTCGACCCAGCTGATGAAATTGTTGTAACCATCTTTGAGGGTGGGTTCGTGTTCTACATCTGCACCCAAAACAAGGGAACGCCCGGTTCGGACGAGGGCCCAATTATTGTGGAAAAGGGCGGGACAGTTCTCTATACCCGAGAGTTTGATGGCTACTAATTACAGCTGTTCCGACGAGATGAGCCGCCAAGACTGCGTGATGTCAACATATCTACTATGATAGACCCGAGTATCCTTTCCAGCAACATTCTCGGTGGCGTCATCGCCCTCATCGTCGCCGTGGGAGTGTCTAGATGGGAGCTCAACCGACAAGCAAAAGAGAAGAAACAGAATTGGTACAGAGCTGTTCACAACACCTGTGTTCGTGCCTACGGCAGTCGAGATGTCGACCACCGGGGCGTCGATGACGCAAAACTGACTGAGTACGCACAGCTGTACCAGGCGTTCGCCGAGCAGATCGAGACTAACCTCGCGGAAGCCCCTACGGACGAAGTGAATTTACCTTTGTTTAATGCACTCCAGAATATCCAATTGGGTTGTATCAGATTCGCGCTTGAAGTTGACACGCCGAACCCGCATAAGCAGTTTCTGCACAGTCGCCACGAAACGATTATTGATTTCTGCCAGATTTCGATGTACATCATCGAGGTCGAGAAGGATCCAGACATCGAGTATCTCCACGAATTGGAGGGGAAGGAACTGGAGGAAGCGAAAGCAAAGTACGAGAAATTCAGCGAAGGGACGTTATACGAGGAGCAAAACGACCGAGTGAGAGATACGATGCGAAAACTGAGTGAGTTAGACGAGTAGTCGGCTACTATGCCAGAACCTAATGCTTTGAAAATGCGGCTCCGATTAGGTGTGACTATCAACCTCTTCTAGTGCTTCAGTTGCGACGTCACCGAGTTCACCAGCTTCAATATGTGAGTACCGTTCTCTCACCATCTCCTCAGAGTTGTCTAAGTACCGAGCAGCAACAGTGTAGCCAAACGCACGGACGAGGACCTCACCCATCCCACGTCGACCACCGTGCGGAGCAAGGTAATCGTGTTTTGGATGGTCGATATCGAGCTCTGCGGCCTCCGAGAGTCGTTGGAGAATCGACCGTGCGCCGTCCGTCGTGATCGACGGTGGCCGGATGTCCCCATCGAGCGCTAGCAGTAGGTCGCGGGCGTACTTCGCGCGGTGCTCAGCAATTGCCTCCGGGCGATCCCCTCGTTCGGCTAGCTCTTCCTGGACGAGCCCCGCGAGCGTCCGTTGATCGAACGTCGGGAACACCGGCCAGCGCTCCGTGGGTGGGTCCATCAGCTGGCGATAGCTTCGCAGCGGTGAAATCACCGGATCGGGGAGACTCGCGGCGTCCCACTGCTGTTTCTTTCGGTAGACGTCCATACTCCCGTCCTTGAGGGAGATGTCCTCCCAGCGGACGCCGCGCCGTCGCGGGTCGTTCGGATCGCGGAGGAGTTCCCCGACTCGGACAGCTGTGTACGCGAGGACGAACACGAGCGCCCGGTCACGAGCCGCCTTCAGCGCCTCGTAGCGGGCTCGTTGCTCGTCGAGGGGATCAGTATCCTCCGGAAGTGTCGTGTACGCCTCGACAGCGTCACGGGCCTGTTCATCGACGTGGCGGGTGATCGCGTGACGCTGCTCGGACGTCCAGGCCTGCTGGTCGCCGGGTTTGCGGCCGTCGTCCTCAGGGAGCGGCGCCATCGCACTCGCCCGCTGCGCGTAATGGGCTTCGAGGTAGCCCTCGTTGACGCACCAGCCGCACCAGGCAGAGATATAGCGGTAGTAGGTTTGTACAGTATTCTGCTTGAGGCCCCGATCGCCGGCGAGATGCCGGGCGTACTCCCGGAAGACCCGTTCATCGAGGTCCTCGAAGGTGGGCTCTCTGTCGACGTCGTCGGGGATGACGCCGGTCCAGTCATCGTCGCCACCCTCACCGGCGGCCCACTCGGCGAACCGCTCGAGCTCGCGGGCTGCGTTGCGTCGGTAATTCCCGCCGTCGCCACCGCGACCTTTCCCCTTGTCCTGGAGGTACCGCTCGAAGCTGTCGTCGAGCGTCGTCGATAGGGCCCTGTCAGGCATCCACCGGCCCTCCACCATCCTGCGGGCCCGGTCTCGGTGGCTCTACCCCAGGGGAAGCGTCGTCGTGAGGCGGTTCCAACATTCGTGCTTCACCGACAGCGGCGGGGTACTTCAAAGTGGTCGTGATTACCGGCGTAATCAGGACCAATAGGAGTAGAAGGCCATTATCCGATATTCCCACGATAGAAGGGCCCTACTTACCAATCACTGGGTTTGAGAGAATAATAAACTGTATATCGCTATACTAAAACTGCAACCGGCGGTAGACTCAGCCTCGACAGTAATCGCAAGACTGCAACCCAACCAATCCACACAATCTACATTATGTGCGATATGTGCGAAATCTAAATAGTAGAGAAAATCGGGCAAATCCAGGGTTAGTCGTTCGAGACCTGCTCGCTAAGCATCTCCACAATTTCCTGGACACGTTCCTCATCAGCTTCGATGCCACGCTCTCGGAGTATCTGGAGGGCAACCTCGTCACCGTGGTCCGCGATTACTCGGAGACACGCATCTTGGAACTCTCTTCCCTCAAACTCGGGAACATCAAACATTGAGCAAGCGGCAGCCACTGATGAACGCATCCGGGTGACGCCATTCCACGTCTCATCCCGGACATAGAAACCGTGCATATCGGTCTCGTCAAAGGAGAATGCCGGCCCACCAGTCGATTCATCGGTATCCTCTTCGTCCGAATCAGGTACGGACTCTGTCTTCGGCTCTGCGTCAGCAGTAGCTATCTCCTCATCCGGTTTTGGCTGATCATTTTCGTCAGTACGTTCGTCGTCGTCCGGTTCTACCCCTTCCTCCGTTTGTTTGAGCTGTTCAGCGACGTCCCCGAAACGGTCGTCCTCATTAGGCATGGCTGTGTTCCTCCACGAGGTCCGCTAAGTGGTCGAAATTCGGGATTTGGTCACAGTCTTCGTCGAACTCCGAAACAGGCATTCCTTGCTTGAAGGCGCGAGAAATCGCGGTCCGTTCGCGAATTCCTGGCTTCGGGATACTATCGATTGTGCGTTCCGAATCATCGAGGGCATCGAATACCTCCGGTTCGACACGAGCGTACTCAGGGACGAACGAACCAAATTCTCGGTTGAGATTCTCAACGAGTGTCCGATGCTCGTTGTGTTGCCCCATAGTTTCTCGAATCATATTCGGGGTAACTGCGAGGATATCTAGCCCAATATTCTGCCGTATTGGGGAGATCTGGCGTTCAATCATCTTATTGAGGCCGTTGATCGAACCAGCGCGGGGGATCAGCGGGACGATGACGCGCTGGACAGCGATGAGGGCATTATCGGATAGTTTCCCTCTGCCGCCTGCGGCATCAATTATCACGTAGTCGTATCCGTTTTGGATGAGTGGATCGACGACGTTCCGCCGTAGCTTCACGTCGGCGAATCGTTCGTCCTTCAGCCTCGTTTCAACGTTCTCGAGCTCGTTGCTCGACGGGAGAAGGTGAACGCCGAAGTCCGTCTCGATAAGCAGATCTTCAGGGTCCTCACCGTCGATGAGGGCGTCGCCGAGGTTGGCATCCCGGTCGTACGCATCGTCGTACCCCAGCTGAGTCGTCATGTGCCCGTCCTTATCCAGATCCAGTAGTACCGTCTCATGGCCACGAGCAGCAAGTCGATCAGCGATGTTGAGTGCGATCGTGGATTTTCCTACGCCACCCTTGAGCAACGAGACAGCTGCACCGGGAAGTCCTTCAAACTCGTCAGCACTCATGGGTCAGCACCCCGTAGCAAGTAGATTTTGCACATTTTGTAAGCAATTTACGTTGTGCAGATATTGCACGTTTTGCTAATAACGTGGGTTTTGCTCTGGCCATACGCGGCTAATGAAGCTCACCCACCATAATAATTCGTCAGACGGATTTGGAGCATTATCAACATATCTCACATTGTGTACATTATGTACGATATCCTCGCAACCCCCATAAGCCACGATCATAACCAAACTCACACAATCTAAATAATTTACATTGTCCACATATTGTACACATTTCCCATAATTACCGCCACCACACTAAGCACCGATTAGCGCGACACACGCAATGTACATTTTGTACATTATTAACATTATAGAGATTGCCTATGATATCTACATGATCCAGTCGTTCATTAGAAGGGGGTCAGAGTGGGGAGCTCAGACAAACACGCTCTAACCAAACATCCAGTAATACTTTTAACTGTTACCGGATTATTGGTAACCACCAGATGTACGAGGTACTCGACGACACGGCGGCGCAGGTCATCCTCGCCATCAACAGTGGTGACTCCATCCGCCGTGTCGCCCAACACCTCCACACGCCGTACGAGACGGTGAGACAGGCCGTCAATCGGCTTGAAGACGCAGGCTACGTCCACTATGATGACGGCCTCTCCGTCGTCGACGAGCGCGTGAGGGACACCGCACGCGAGCTCGTCGCTGCCAGCGCTGGCGTCAGTCCCCCCTCGATCGAAGAGGCGTACGTCCTCCCACAGTTCGGAGACTGGCCGTTCAGCTTCACGCGGATTGACGCCGTCTACGTGTGGACCCAGGGCGGCTACCAGGTCGGTCGCGAGCCCAACGACTATCCGCTATTCTTAGCCGTTCGTGAACAGGACGTCGACGACTGGGTGGCGTTTTTCGAGTCGTTCGACCTCCCCACCGCATTCGACCGACAGCCCCGAGACGAGTTGGACGGACCGCTACAGATCGTCCTTGAGCCACGCCCGTCACTCGACGTCGCTCACGTCGAAGGGTACCCAGTGATCCCGAGAGCAGAGACGATCGAGTATATGCGCGAGAATTACGCCCAGTTCCAGTCGGCGCTCGCGATGCTCGACCGGATGTACGAAGACCTTGACCTCGGCGTCGCGTATCGTGAGACGGAACGGGCCCAGACATGAGCTTTAACAACCGGAGTGACGCACTCATCGAACTGCTCGAGGAGCTCACGCAAGCGGGGCACGAGTATGTCCTTGTCGGCGGCTACGCTGTCTCCGCGTTCAATGCTCGCTTCTCCACAGACCTCGATATCGTCGTCGCACCGGACTCCAAGGCTGAATTCGCCGAATTCCTCGAACGACAAGGCTTCGAAGAAACGGACAGCCACGCCAAGGAATGGTTCTACGACACCGAAGTGATCGAGTACGAAAAGCGGCTCACACCGCAACAGCCGATTGGGTTCGATCTCTTGGTGAACGGCCTCGGGTGTCGCCAGACGGAGGCACAGTGGTCCTTCGACTATCTGTACAATCACAGCCACCAGCAAGAGGTGAGCGGAGGGACGGTGACGACGACGGCCAGAGTTATCGATGGGGCGGTTCTCGTCGCGGCAAAGCTCCACAGCGGCCGTGAAACCGACCTCCGGGACGTCCTAGCAGTGGCAGAAGAGATCGACCTCGACGCTGTCACGCCCCACCTGCGGCGAGGAGACGACGATGCGCTGCGGGAGCAGCTTGAGCGTGGACTGGAAATCTTGGAGAGCAACGAACTCAAGCACGGATATCGGAGTGACTTCGGGGCCTCAGCTGTCTCAGAAGAAACGGTCACCGCCCTTCAAACGTATCTGAGAGAACAGGTGAATAAATTGGATTGAGAGGTAGTAATGGCTGTAGACTATGCCGCGAACACTTGATTGTCGAATGGTCGCATGATTACTCTACTAAGTCCATCATCAGGCGAAGTTCCGATTGAATATCCACCATCTGATCCAGGCCCCAATTAAACTGCTCTTCAACGCCAGCGTCAGTAAACCGAAGTGACGCTCGTACGTCCCGACTCTGGTCGTGTTGTAGAAGTGCGAGAGCATACACAAGCATCTAAGGTCGATAGTGCTCTGCGAGTTCAGTCGACGTCGTCGATGAAAGGTCGTTTGTCTTGTAGTCAATAATGTGGTAGGCCTCTGGTGTAACGAGCAGCCGGTCGATATCACCGACGTCGTGTTTGGAACGACCTCCAAACCCTCATCATCCAACCTGTTACAAGCCGTTCACGAGATAATCGTTCTGTCCAACTCTCGCTCCCCACGGACAACCAGCAGCTCTCAAAACAAGCGGGCTCAGTACTGGCGGCACTGACGACCCAGCTCCGTTCATCAGTCGCTACAGCCGCCGTAATCGCATCCGGCACGACTCATCAGCTCTACCAGCCCACCTAGGTTCGCCCACTTAATTAGCCTCCAACACACGACAATTCACGTCAATGCAGAGTCTCGTCTACACAACCAGTGGGTCGAAATACGGTCTCGAGATTGCCGTTCATGAGCTGATAGCTAGCAACGATTCAAAAAATCCCCATCAGTAATCTGTTATCTATGCTAATTGTCGCCGGATCCGCTGGCAGCTCCTGCTACTTCGAAGAATCCGATGAGATCGCGATCCGCGATCCGGCGGGAGCCAAACATGAAGTCGCGTCCAAGGTTCCGGTTGAGATGACTGCATGAGACCTCTGACGTAAACATACAATTGAAGCACGTGGATCCGTCGCGACTGCAGACCGGATCATAGACACAATTATCTCCATCCTGACTGATTTGCTCCATCAGATCATCAAGCCCGGACTCGACCAGTGCATGCATCCCTCCGAGACTGAAGTCAGTTCGCTGGTTCGTATAGGTGATAAAAGACAGCGACCGGGGCAGCAGGTACTCTGAGAGACTTGTCCGCTCCATTCCGATAATCGACGTCCCGAACTTCAGCACTTGGTGCGAGAACGAATGCACAAGATGATAGACAAAGTAGCTAATTACAGCAGCCGACTCATCCAGTGAGATTGTATCATACTCAGGAATCGGCGTCATATTTTCAGCCAACCAGCCCCGGATCTCCACTTCTGACCACGCATCATAGCCCTCCGTTACCTCTTCGGAATGCTCTGCAGTAAGCCACTCTGCTATCTCCTCGGCAGTCCACTCGGGCTGCACCGGAATCCCTCTCTCGTTCGGACGACTACTCTCCTGAATCTGCTCGCGCAGCATATTCCCCAGTTCCGTATCCTTCTCACTGTTAGCGAGCAACCACTGCATCACCCGCTCTGGCGATAATTCAAACCGGACGGCTTCCGTCCGCACCGTATCAACGAACGCCGGTGTTTGTGACGACTCAACTTGCCCACTTTCGAGCTCAGCCTCATCAGCGTTGAACGACACAAGCACGGATTCAGCAGGCTCCCGGCCACCCCTGCTGTACCCAAAGACAACACTCGTAATCGGGAAATCCTCGATCAACCCAACATCAGAAATGTTGCGGGCTTCCAGTGCTTGCTCAACTTCATCTGCCTCATCTCTCAGTGACTCACGCGCGCGCAGATCCGCGTCGCCACGATCCAGAATCACGTCCGTTGCATTCCGGATCTGTAACTCAGACGTGATTGCCAGCTGTTCATAGAGCTCTTGGACGGCATCCATGGCGAACTCGTATTCCGCCGCATTCTCAGATTCAAGCCCCGAAATGAGCTCAGGAACGAACTCGCTTACCTGCTCACGAATGCTCGCGCCTGACTCATCCAACTTCTCCAGATCCTCTTTCACATCTTCAGCAGCTTCGTCTAGACCCCGGTCCTGAAGATTTTCGATCATATTTTCCAGCTCTTGACGCTCAGTGCTGGCCTTGGTTTCCTCGATATCGATCCGGCTGATACTCTCGTCGCTCAGTCCGAGATATTTTGCCAGCACTGCGATTGCTTCACCGGTGGAACTGAGGCGATTGTCGCCAGTGCTTGAGACGCTAACGAGGTTGAAGTAATGCGGCTGGTAGACGTTGCTCCCACGGTGAACGTTGAACGACAGATATTGGGAGTCGAGGTCGCAGTTCGCTCCACATGCCTGACTAAGTTCTTCGGCAGCGCCACAGTTCATGCAGACCCAGCGGAAGTTCTGTAGCCGTTGACTTCCGCGTGTGTTTAGCTTCCATCGCTGTGAGCCACACGTACAGTTCCCCGGTTTGGCATAGGGGTTGTCACTCTGGGATGGCGCCAGTGATTCCAGCTGGCCGCATTCATGGAAGCCGACGAACTGCTCTTGGGAGATATCTCCTCCACACTCGTCGCATTCGAGGTCACTGTTGCGGTACGCAAGCTGGTTGGACGACTGGTAGAAGTGCGCACGCCCACACTCATTATTCTCGCATGTGAACAGCAGGGGGAAGAAGTCGGTTTTGACCTGTGTCGGCGTCAGGAACGTATAGTTATCCGCAAAGTCCGGATAGCCCTGTGTTCCGAGTGACCCGTCTTCCTTGTTCCACTGCCGCACTCGTCTGATAATCTGTTCGCCGAGATATTTCTGATCAAGTTCCGTCGCCTTCTCTCCGCGAATCTCCGCAACTTGATGGATCCCGAATCCTCGATCGTAGTCAAACGTGCTATTGGGGAGGTGGTTGAACAGTACCTGTGCTTTTCCGCGCCCCATGTAGTCGTCTTCGTTAGCCATTGTTATCGCTCCTCCAGGGTGTCAAACAGGGCGTTGTTTTGCCAGCCATCTGGTCGCAGCTTGATCTCCGCATCAATGTCGCGGAGACTTCTCATCGGCCCATGACTCAGTGCTTCTCCGGCAAAGTCTGTTTGCGCTCCCTCGAGCGTGGACATCATCGCGTCGAATTGAACCTTGAGCTCATGCTCGAAGGTTTCGGGGAGTTCACCGCCAAGATGCCTGCCATATGCCAGCTTAATCAGGTCAAGAACGTCCTCACTGTCCTCTAGTCCCGTGGGTTGGTACTCCGGATGTTCCTGTACGTCTCCGTTGCGGAGTGCTTTGATGAACGGGCGAACATTATCCGAGAACCAGAACTGCTCTCCGGTCTGGTACATCCAGCGATTGTACATCCAACCGAACATCATGCCTGCGAGCGTTCGCTCAACACTGTTCTGGCTCCAGCGGTTCACTGGAACCGATTCAACAAGCCGATCTAGGTACTCATGGTACTTGTTGAACATGTGGTAGTGGCTCTGATCGCGTTCCCGGCTCGGGTTGAAACAGAGCAACACGAGCCCTGGATGCTTCCGACCGGCCCGCGAGCTCGACTGAATGTATTCAGCAGTCTGCCGCGGCATACCGAAGAACACCATATAGTTGAAGCGGTCAACGTCCACCCCATGACTGATCATATTCGTCGCCGTGATCATATTCAACCGCTCCTTGTAGTCATCCGGCGGATTTTCGAGATTATTCAGGATCTCCTCAACGTCATCGAATAGCGTGTCACCCGTCAGCTCCTCTGAATAGGGCACACGAAGATCATCATCCCGCAAGTAATCCGCCATCTGTCCATCGATAGATCGCACCAGCGGGTTCTTCTCCTTTTTACTGATCGTGTACGAGAGACTGGTCTCGTACAGCTTCAGCAGCTCCAGAAAGTCCTCGTTTGTGCGTACATCCTCGAACCCAAGTTCTGCGATGAGCTCGTGCGTGCCCGTGCCGTTCAGAAGCTCCTGTCTGAGTGACTCGATCTCGCGCGTATAATGATAGAGCAGATCGATGACTGCGTTGATGTGTGTCTTCCCATGCGGGAGCACCCCACAGAACTGTCGCCGCGTCGTTTCCTCCGTCGTCGCATAGAAATTCTCGCCAAGATACGGCCCTTCTGTAGGGAAGCGTTCGGCTTTCCGCAAGTACAGCTGCTTCGTCTGTTTTTCGTATTCTTCGATCGTCGCTGTCGCAGCGACAATTTTGGTTCGCTGCAGCCCCTCCTCTTGCTGGTAGGCATCGACGAACGTCTCATAGTGCCCGTCAAACGTTCCAAGCGATTCTTTGAGCAGGTGAAGCTCGTCCTGTATCTGCAGGGTCGGAGAAATATCCGTTGGCCCTCCAAACGGCGTCTCATCGAGCGGTATCAGCAAATCCTCCGGATCACGATCCCCGGCATTCTCACTGTGACACGCATACTTTTCCGTACACTCTCCGAGACTGGCAAACCCATGGTCTGGGCACCAGTGCGTCATCTTCCCGCCGTAGAGATGCCCCGACTTCCGTTCATAATTTACCGCCGCGATCTTGTCGATCGTCCCGACAACGAACGTCGGTGCATAGCGGTATAGCTCGTTGTCGACAATATGGATCGGCAGCTCGTCACGCGCAAATATTTGATACTCGCCTTCCGTATCGAGCCGCCGATCCTGCCAGTCACAATCGTATCGAGAGTTTTCACAGCGATGAGCGAGCCGGAAGTCGTCTGTAACCTCGACTGAAACTGATGCTTCACAGAACGGACACTCAGAGATTACTTTCGCTTCCCGACGCTTATCCGCACTATCCCTGTACCGGTTATACATCCGGATATACTCCTCATCCGAACTGGGATTCTTAACATAATTGGAGAGTTTATTTGGTGTGTTCGCCGAGCCGACGAGATATCCCAGACTAAACGACATGACGCTGTCGCCCGAGAGTTCCGGCACAGTTACCCTGACCGTCTCAGCATGCATCAAGAGCTTCGCCAGTCGCTGAGTCTGCTGCAGTGAGAGTAATCGAAGCGGGAACCGCGTCCATGCAGACACTCCGTAATTCTTCCCGCGGAACCGATCGAAGAACGCGCCGAAAATCCCGAGTCCAAGATAGGCTTCCGTTTTCCCTCCCCCGGTCGGGAACCAGACGATGTCAACAAGGTCCAGCGCTTCCATTTCCTCCCCGTTGTAATTACGCGCATCCTCTCCCTCTCGCCAGGTGACATCCGCCCATTCTTCGTATTCTCGACTCACAATGTCCGGGAGCACGCGCAAAATGAACACAAGCTGGAACGGCCGCCACCCCGGGAACGACTGTGCCTTACCGAAGGTTTCGTTCATCAACTCGAATGACTGTGCGACCTGCCCGTCCATCGCCTCATCCTCAACGTCTGCTTCTAGGCACTCAATCGCGCGTTCAACACGGAGAATCTCCTTGCGGAACGCCTCCCGATCCTCGGCGAAATCCTGCTCGTCCGATTCAGTGAAGTCCGACTGTTCACGATAGTGCTGCTCGTGCGCCTGGTCATACCCGCGCTCCTGTGTCTCCAGATACGCCCACATCTCATCCCGAATCTCTCTGAGTGCGTCGAGCCCACCGCCTTCCAGATCCTGCAGGGTCTCAAACGTCAGATCCAGCTCCCTCTCCATATCGTCCCCCATCCGGGGAACATATCGTTGTTGCCGATAGCTGGGCAGGTATTCCGTTCGAAGATGCGACTGGTCGTTGGGATCCGGCCTGACGACGAGACAGTTCGTCCCTCGCCCAGCTAGTAGTCGATTATAGCGGAAATCCTCTTCAAGTCGATCGAACGTGAAGTCAACAAATTCACCCTCTCCAAGTTCAATATCTGCGGTTACGTCGAACAGCGTCGTCTCGTAGTCCAGGGAGTGATGGAGACTCCCATCGTCGGTACGTGGATCTCCTGCTGATGTATTTTCGACAGTGAGAACCGCACGAGCGGTGGCGTCGTCGTTCCGGAAAAATTCGATGTCCACGTCAATGTCCCAGTCGGGGTACATCCGCTCTGACGCGGATCCAGCCGTCATTCGTGAGACAAGCGCTTCATAGGACTCTCGTGCGTCTTCTTCATCGTCGTACTCGAGAATATCGGCGGGGAAGAAGAGGTCGCCAGTATACTCGTCTGCTTGAATCTCTGTGCCGGCCGGCGCTCCAGGAACCGCGTCGAGATGAATATCTCGGCTGATTAGCTGATCGGAACGCCACAGGGGCGGCGAGTCGTCATCCCTGTCAATCTCGGACAGCGCATCTCTGAGTGTGGCCTGTAGTTCGTCACGAATCGCGTCATACGCGTCGATATCTGGCGCCGCTCTTCGCTGTGCCTGCAGGTCAGAGACGGGAATGGGAATTGGGTCTGTGGTGAACTCTAGTCGGTGGAAGACTCGCTGGAAGGCCTCATATTCGACGTCGTCCTGACCGATGTCGTCTTGGTCGGCGTCGCGCGGTTCGGAGTCATCGGTTGTCGCTGTGCTCTGTGTATCGGCGGTTTGCTGGTCGAACGTGGGGAAGGTGCGGTAGTATACGTGTCCGGAGAGTGTGACTGTAAGTTCCTCGGCTGTGTTGGGGTTGAGCTGGAATTCTGCTTGGAGTGCTGAGGGCGAGAGTTTGCTTTCCAGTTCGTCGGAGAGGTCGCTGTGCTCTGCGTCTTCCGCGGGGGCGAGTGTGCCGACGAAGTGTTTGTCAGAGGGTAGATCGACGAGAACGCGGCTGTCTGCGTCGGTGCGCTGTCCGGTTCCAGTTACGTGATCAAGAACTCGGCCGCCGATGAATCGGGAAAGTCGGACTTGATCGCGGTAATCAGCGTCACCTGCTCCCGGCTCTTCGGGAGTGAAGTGCTCGAATTCGGGAGCGGTTCCTGATCCGGGGCCTGTGGGCATGCTGCGTAGTTGTTTCACACATCATATAAATACACCTCCGTTTACATTACCCAGTAATATACTAAACAAAATTCCGGACAAAACAGCCAGCAAATACCCCGACCCGAGCTACGAGGAATTAAACAGCCTCCCCAGATCGTAACTATCCACCTCCATCGTATCCTCACTAACCGACTCAACAGATCGATACTCAACCGCATCCTGAATATCCCCAACTCGAATATTCAGCTCCTCAAACAGCCACTCATCACTCGACTCACCCGACCCCGCATCGAAGACGATCTTCTCCAGCTGCCTGCCAACCTGCCGGTGGAGATTACGAATCTCATCCAACGACGCCTCAATCTCACTTGCCATCTCCTTGTAAATATCAATATCATAGATCTCCCCAAGCGCCTTGATCACCCTCGCATCACTGGGCCCAATCCCATCCCCAGTAATCCAATCACGCACCGCATGATACGTCCGCGTCACCTCAGACTCATCATGTTCATCAGCATACTCCTGAAGCGCATGCTCGATCTGCCTCGGGTTCAAATCCTCCTCGTTCACAATCCGCTCCAGATTCGACCGCCAGAACTCGAGCATCTTACTATACTTCTTGAACTCAGGAACCTCTGAACGAATCTTCTCGACAATATGCTTAAACAGGTCTCGACGACTCTCCTGCTCAGTGATAAGCACCGTATCACCCTGCTCAAGCGCCCGTGCCGCCTTCCGCGTCCGCCGTCGCTTACCAGTCTGCCGCTCATCATACACCCACACCCGCCCATCCGGCTTCTCAAAAATATGAACACCCCCACTCAACTCAATTCGCACCGCCTCCACACTCCCCCGCGACGAACCCCCAGTATCTTCTCGCCCCGCATTCACCGTTTCCTGCTCAGACCCATCATCGAAATGCTCACCAGCCTTCTCGAAGGCGTCGCCATCCGGCGTAAACGAGTCCGAATCGATGGTGCCCGCCTCCTCCGCCGCAGAATCACTCGCCCCAACACTCGTCGCCGTGTCTGACCCAACACGCCGCTTCGTCGTCTTTGCAATCCCATCCTCCTCGACACCCTCCTCGCCATCCATGGATTGCTGTTCATCAGAAGACCGGGGAACAGGCGCGTGCCCGGTATCCGGGAGCGAAATCAGATCCGCAAGCCCACTGTAGTCCACATCGAGCTGTTCAGCTGTATGCTTCATCATTCCCGGCCCACAGCGATATTCAGCAATTGCCTGCAGTTCATCAAGCCAGTATTCGAGCCGATCCACCTCCCACTCATATGTTAAATACGTCTGCGTCGACGCACCACCGGAAAGCACCGCGGGTCGATGACTTTTCGACGGCACCCCCGGGAACAACAACCGATCGGCCTGCGGAATCGTATGCGTACTATATGCGGGATGGAAATCCACACCCGCCTCATCGAGCTCTTGCCCGCGAACTCCGCCCTGCTCAGTCACGAACGACCGAAGCAGGGATGTCTGCCGCGTTGTTGCAGTTAACACGACAAGCGACTCCTCCCGATCGATCGCCTCTTTGATTTCTTCAACGATGGTGTCAGCTTTCGGATTTCGCTCAGTCAACTCCGACACCATCGCGGAAAGCGCTTGACAGGCATCATCGAGCATGTTCCCAGCGCCAGTCACATCCTGCTCTAGTTGCGCATAGTTTCCGCGAATATTCTCGATCATCTGGTCAACCGTTGAGCCCGATCCCCAGCCACTGTCGAACGCCATCACGTCGTCATGGAATTCGACCGATGTCGGTAGCGTACTGAGATAATTATACGTAAAGTAGAGATCACGCATCGTCCGCGACACCGAACGTGGTTCTGACTCCGTCTGCCGAGCCACATACCACGAGACTTCACTGATTTTTTCAGAGGCCCGATCTGCGACTGGCTGCAAATCGCTGTACGTTAGATTCGTTATCTCCCTGTCGACACCCCTGATGAGATTCTGGAGAACCGGCAGTGACGCCTCAAACGGCGAGGTCGGATCAGCACTTTCGGCCGTGATCGATTCTGGCTCGAATTTCGACCGGTCAGCCATGCTGCGGAGGAGATCTGCCCCACCTTCTTCGAGAACTAACTGACTGATCCCCCAGAAGAGAGTCTGTGACTCGGGGGATAGGGTTGCGTTCTGATCTTCCAGTCGGTCGAGATGTGGATGGGAGGGGCTATCGAATAGATAGATCAGTGGGATGTTTCGTTCTGCTGCGGCCTCCTGATACTGTTTTATTACGTCGAAATCGCTCAGCAGTTTGGTTGTGACGTCCAGAACAATCGAGGACAGTGGGAGTTCCTCCTTGGTCGGGAATTCCCCCGCGATCTTTTTCCCCAGTGTTGAATGTATGACTGAGACGCCTTCGTAATCACCGTTCCAGTTGCGGGGTTTGTGGTTTGTGATGTAGGACAGCTTCTGTCCGTCGCCAGTTTTGACCATAGGGGCGGTTGCGTCCGCGAGCGAGTTCACCGGTGAGCTCGGTAACGATTCCCCGGTTCCTACATTGAAATACTGGTCGCGAATCCCTGCCCCAGACCGATTACTAATGAACAGCGTTGGCGGCATGGAGCGCGTCTGGTAGCCAATCGCGAGAAGTACCGTTAGCTGGAGATATGTCGGAGCGGAGGGGTAGATAAGCGCAATATTCCGATTTTGCTGTTGTGCCGCAGCGGCAGCAGCGACATATGAGCGATCGAACCGGGTCAGTGAGACTGGTTCCTCTCTGTAATGGAGTTTTCCGAGAGTATCCGTAACAAGCACTGGGGCTGCTTGGTCTTCGACGGTTAGTAGATCTCTCAGACGCTGCGAACTGCCGGCAGTCATTGGGTTATAGTAGAAATATTAATAGAAGTCAATAAATGTATGTCTCGAATAGACCCCACCACTTCAGTACCCACTCCTCGCTCCCACACCCATCCAGAATCTCCTGCACCCATGCCCCCGGCCCAGAATACCACGCCCAGCAACACCCCACCGCAACCAAATTCCACCAGTCAACGCACGCACAACTAGGGCGCAAAATGAACCACACTAACCTGACTCTGCGAGACCTCTACGATACCTACAACCTCAACCGAAGATACAACCACCCAGACAACGTCACCTTCTCGCACTCCTATTTCGGCGACAGAAAATACCCACCAGACTGGGGGGAGAAACGTACAGATATCTCGACTACCCACGGCGGCCGACGCGAAGCTATCCGAGAGTACCAGGGGGGCCTGTGCGCCCGCTGCGGAACAGACATTTCGAACTCCGACTTTAATTGTCACCATTACCTCTCCCTCGATCAGGGCGGAAAACACGACCTCAATAATCTCCTCGCGCTGTGCCTGCCCTGTCACCGCCTCATTCACCCCGACGTTGACGACCTAGACGGCAATTGGCGGGAAGCCCCCATCTTCCCCTCAATCGACGCAGACCCTCGAATGGCAACCGTGAGAAAACCCGTAGTAACCTCTGAACACCGCCAATACCTCCCGAGCCTCAGCCTCATCGCCGAAAAAAGCACCCCAGCAGAAAACACGCCCGCCCTCTCAACGGCCACATTCGAAATTGGACCCGGCGACGCCCTTGCCGCGGCAGAGGACTTCGAGCGTCTGCTCGATGAAATGGGAATCCACTTCGATAGCGAATACACCGTTCACGTCACCTCTTCAGCCGACCTCTCACTCTACGATGCCACCGTTGAGCTCACCGTTTCCAGCCAGTACGGAACAAATATCACCCTTGAAACAACGACCGACCGCAGCGGGAACGCCCGATTTGAATTACCTGCCGGCCGCGAGATCAAAGCCACCGTAACCAAGGGCCGCCTTGGCCCCGTAGAGTTCGTCGACACAACTACAACCGAACCTCGCACACGCGAAATCACCCTTCAAGACTAACTCATCAGTTATCGAATCCATTGACAACGCGGCCACGACACTCCCTCGAACTGATGATGCCTACCCTCTCTCTCTCACAGAGATCCAGCCGTATTCACCCTCCCATTGACAGGACCAGAGGACTCCGTCAAGAATCGTAATCCGTCAGCTGTTTGCACCCGATTGACTACTTGGGAAGTATCCCCTCGTCCTCGAAACCACAACGCTCGGTCAGTAGAATCCCGGCGGCTCCGTTCGTCAGTGAGTTCAACGGGAAGAGAGGAAGATATCTAACTGGCCACTCCCGCAAAGGAGGTAGATAATCCAGACAGAAACCTCTACCTTAACCCGAAATTCTTTGAGCTCGTGCCACTGCAGAATGACGAGTCTATCATTCTAGCCGCCGACGGTAAGGCAGTCGGATCCTATCGACCAACACGCAAGGACAAGACACGCTGGAAACGCACGGATGATATGTCCTCAGTCACTGCACGGATCACATTGGACGAGGGAGTGAAGACGGTCAGAGAGATTGTAGAGACCTAGCATCCTTGATCTCCAGCTCAATGACCCCTCTACCGGACTAGGGTGTGCAGCTTCTGCTCAAATGAGAGCTACGCTCCCCCCTGACATATCAAGGCCATCCTGCCCCTCAGTTAATTTAGATTCAGTGTAATGCCCCGACTCGCTGGCGTCCTTCGAGAGGGTACTGTCCTCCGTTAGCTCTTGGTTGGCTCGCTGGCGTATGCACAGCTGGTTTCAGCGGGCAATCGGGACATGAGGGAGTGCTTGCTGTGCAGATAAGCGCGCCCAGATCAAGGAATGCGAGGTCTAACGCACGGGCGAGTGCGGATTCTGACGGTACCAGCGTGCTGAGGAACGTGTAGACAGATTCCCTTTTGTGCTGGGTGGGGAAATCATATTCGGATACCCGCTCTATGATGCGTACGAAGTTCGTGTCGACGGGCGCCAGTGGCTGGTCTCGTGCAAATAACTGGGTTGCGCGGGCCGAGTAGTCACCGACGCGCTAAGGTTTCTTAAGCCTTCAAGATTTTCGGGGATGTGGCCATTGTATTCTGTGGTGAAGATCCGGCCGACCTCGGTCAGTGAGCGGGCAGCGATTGACGAATCCCAGTAGGCGGACGATGTCGGCTATTCCGTCCTCGGTTGCGGCTGCAGTGGGTGTGGGTCCGGGAAGCGCGCTAGGAAATACAAGCGGAGAAACAGTGATCGTGTCTAAAATGTGTGCAAGATGTAGCAGATTCTCATTACGTTTTGTTGAGTCGTTATCGGATAGATGGCAGATTATTCCGGCGACCCCTCCGAGTTCAAGGTATATTGGTTTGCCCGCGATCTCGTCGCTTCCAGTTACGGTAGTTACGCCACCAAGGAAACCCAGACTCTGAAGCAACTCTCCTCCCGACTTGGTAACGAACTCGAAGGAAAAGGCCTGCTGAACGAGACAGACCTAGAAACTCAGAAACAGCAGATCAGAGACACCATCACTGGTTCCGTCAACAAGACATACGGCGGCGATATATCCAAACGCTACAGACAGACCGAGGACCTAGCGGAAAGAATACTGCGAAGAATCGAAGAAGAGGATGATATACGCGAGTTCCGTATAGCAATTGACGCCGTCGTTCGTACCAGCGAAATCTTGGATACAGCTCCAAGCTTCGGAAAACAAGAAATCATCCGCATAGTAAACGAAACTCTTGAAACCGATAGAGGAAATCTTGACCCTTCAAAAGCCTACGACGCCCTGTACAACGTCGATTTCGAGGGCGAAGCTTACCAGCTTGGTGCTCAACGAGAGCCACTAATCGATTATATCTATGAGGAGATGGCGGAACTTCGAGATGACCCACACATCGAGCAGAGAGAAGTAGCGAGGATTATCTCCGGGATTGTTCAGGAATATGAACGTAGAGCAGGTCAGAGCCGTGCTTCTACAGCAGGGAATGTTCTCGAAACTGGTCTTCAGCATATTTTCAATCAGTTTGGGGTTCCTGCTACCGGAGATCCTGCTCACTTCGGTGACCTCGAAATCGACAACATGGTCGATGGACCAGAGGGCAGTATCGGCTTCTCCTGCAAGCGAACTCTCCGAGAACGCTTCCGCCAAAGCCTCTCTCGAGAAGCAGAAATCGGAGTCGACGAGGTCTGGTTTGTCTCTCTACTGATGGCCGACGTCTCCAAGGAGAAGCTGCACGACATCAGCAACGACGGAAGCAGGATTTACGTCCCACGAGATTCCTTCGTCTGGAATCGATACAACAACGACGACGACCTTTCCTACACGCTCCGTCCTGCAGACCGGTTTATCGAGGACGTGGTTGAGTTCACAGGGGTTTCCGCCGATCTATGAATCAGGATGTGAAATCCCGAATTGAGCAATATACCTACTGGGACATCTTTGAGGAAGACGTTAACCGCAGAACCGACCGTGAAATCCTCACCGATATAGAGGGTCTGATGACAAATGTGGTCGACGAAGTCACAGCACGGGCAGAAGAAAATGGAAAAGATGTCTCACAGGTCCGATCCAACGTCGCAGGAAATTACTTCCAGGCACTGGTCTCCTACGCTACGGCAGACGTTGCAGCTGAAAACGGTCTAAGACTCCTTCATAGCAAAAAGCTTGAGTCGACAGAGCTAGCGGATGCAGTTCCCGTAATCGGTGGAGAAGATGAGACTATCCTATCACCGGACTCTGATATAGTCTACTACGATCCAGATGGCGGACCTATCTTCATCATCTCCTGTAAAACCAGCTTCCGGGAAAGAATGGCTCAAAGCGGCATGTGGAAACTAATGTTTGAGGTTGCTACACACTCCTGTTCTGATCCCAACTGCCCTACACACAACTATTCCTTCTCAGGCGAGTTCGAACGCGACATCTACATGGGATTCGGCACGGTTGATTTCTACGACGACGTCGAATCCAAAGATATTGTAGAACTATTCGACTTCGGCTATGCGCCTACAGTAGATAAAGGAACTTCTGGAGTAGCATATCCAATGGAACGACTGATAGACCACATTGAAAACGAATGGAGCAGCTTTAGATAACTGCGCCCCACTGCTTTGCCATCGCTTCTGCGACACCAGGGAAGAACCTGCTTCTTTCCTTACTCCTTTCTTCGCTGGGAGGCATCTCGTGCACCCTTGCCTCCCTCTCGTCTTCATCCTCGATTACATCTGTTGGCTCGAGTTTTGGAAGTTCCTTCAACCATAGACATATCCCTTTTTTCTCAGGCTCTCCAAACTGCCAAGGCTGAACAGTCTGCTGTAGCTCATCAGGATAGTCTTCTATTCCAGCTACCTTCTTTCCCCATTTATGCATTACAGGGTTTTCTACAGCTATATGCGGAATTTTCTCACAGTTCAGAAGCTTTCTGAAGAATACTCCGCCTTCAACCATATCCTGCCATCTTTCCTCTTTCTCGTACAGCCATCTCACCCCTGAATTACTGAGATACGTACACGGCGGATGTGCGATCATCAAATCAAATTCTTCGCCCCTTTCCTCTAATACCTCCAAGATATCTCCCTTGATATGATATTCCGGGTTCCTTTCTGTTTCCCGAAGGTCACAGCTTACAGCGTCAAAACCCTCATCTCTGAAAGCGTCTCTTACAACACCTGAAAATTCGCAGGCAACTAGTACGTTAGCGCTATTCTGTATCGTAGTCATCTCTAAGTAATAAGGTATTCAATCCGCTTTCTGAGCTTCTTCTTCCTGAATAGGCTGATTGAAGATTTCTGTGCGAATAGCAGTGGCAAGAGCCTGAGCCAGTAGCGGAGGAACAGCGTTACCAACCTGTTTGAATGCGTGAGTGCGTGAGACTGGGAACTCGAAAGTGTCCTTGAATGATTGAAGCCGTGCAGCCTCCCGAACCGTGATTGAACGGGCCTCATTCGGGTGGATGAACATGTGGCCGTCCTTATAGAGATGAGCCACAATCGTGGTAGCAGGCTCTTTCGGATTCTGCTTCTTCAACTTGTCCGGGAAGATATCCGTCCGATAGGGCTGGTGCTCCTCAGGGATATCTCCGATAATGTACGAGGTCCCCTCTCCGAGAAGCTTGTAGAGAGTCAGGTCACGCATATTGTGGCCACGGCATTCATGATTCAGAAGATCTTGTTCCTCCCAATCCTGATCCTCGCCGAGATCTCTTGCCCAGTACTGATACTCTGAAACAGGGCCTATCTCGTATTCCTCTGCTTTGGTCGGCGGGGTCTCACCTTTCGGGGACACAGGAGGAAGATCGAGGATGCCATCGGCCACGGTATTCCACGGCTCTTTGCTCCGCTTGTCCTTTCGGAAAGTAGGGAACTCCTCGTCTTCACGTTCGTCAACGAACCCATCAAGCGTGTGCTGATCTTCTTCGGAACGCTTGGATGGATCCTTCTTGTACTTGATCTTCTTCTCTTCCTCGTTCTTCGGAGACCTGTGTGTCTCCCACTGTTCCATATCCGGGTTTTCCGCGCCTACACGGTTGCCGATGAAGAATAGTCGACTCCGATGCTGCGGAACACCGTAGTTCGCCGAGTCCAGAAGCTGGACCTTGACACTGTAATCGAGATCAAGATCCAGATCTGCAACCTGCCGCTCCCCGCGCATCTGCTCCTTGATGGTATCGACGACAGGTTTGCCGTCCTCGTTTTCTGCGGAGAGCATTCCCTCCACGTTTTCCATCAGGAAGGCCTTGGGCTGATAGTGGTCGACGAAGCGG
>NZ_JBTJEL010000025.1:0-54712 GCF_054504345.1 Halosimplex yunnanense
TGATCTGATGACGGGGGTACCTTGCTATTAACCAACATTAGCCGTCGAACGCAGCGGGTTTGTTGGTTAATTTGGTACACTCTTCGTCGTGATGTCTCACTTGATACTGTCACTAGAGACTCGCAGTAACGCTATATCGAAGATTACCGCAAGAAAACAGGATGCCCGAAACCCTGTAGAAGACTGGTGGGGCGGTTACGTGTACTGTTCGGCGAGATCGCCTTCTCCGACGATTAATTCGATCATGGGTTCGATGAGCTTCTGGCCGAGGATTGAGAGTGTATAGACGGAACGCTCTTGCCCGTCAGCTCTCTGCTTCGACTGCGTGATGAGGCCTGCGGTCTGAAGCGTATCAAGGTGGTGATTGAGCGCGTTTCCAACCTTGTCAGTTGCGTCGCTCAGCTCATTGTACGTCGTGTCGCCGTCTTCGTAGAGAAGATAGCAAATCACGAACCGGGTCGAATTGGAGATCGCGTCGAGCTGGTCGAGGTAGTCCTCGAACGTGGCAATACGCGGACCCGCAAAGAACTCGTCCCGAAGCCGAGCCTCGCCGTCGGACAATACCGTCCCCTCATCGGCATCCTCATTGTCTCGGTCTTGTCGGCGTTCGTCTGTGACCATGGTAAGTTGGTACTACGTAATTTCTGAGATCAGTTCAAATCCGTCTTTGAACGTAATTTGGCCATCAAATCCGTGGGCTTCGATTGCAGCCACGACGCCATTCCCTGCATCGTCGTCCGTCGTGAGGACACAGATAGCGGAGGCATTCCCGCTATCTAAGAGGTGGGCTGCGACCCCACCGAGTGCGGTATCCGCTTTCTCGATGTTGTCCTCGGAACGGTTCGACTCACGTGCAATGAAGCTACGCACATCGTCCATAACACTTGATACCGTCGGATTCGTGTAGTCTAGTTCATCAGCGACGGTTACCCATTCATTGCCAATCGCGCTGTTAATTGGTGTCTGGCCGGGCGTACTGCGATCTGGCGCACCGCCAAGTTCCTCGTACACTCGCCGTGGAATCACGAACGTAATCTCGTTCCGCTGGGCGAACCGTTCTAGTGCTGTGTACTTGTTCCGCTGCTGGCGGCCACACGCAATAAAAACGCCCGAATCAGCAACCCACACAGCGTTCTCAGGTATCGAGTCGTTTGTCCCGTCCATGTGTGAGAGGACTTCTACGCTTCCTCGTCGACCGGCTTGTCATGCGCATTCCGAATCTGATCGAAATAGGGATCGTACTCCCGCATTTCGAGAATCACTTCCCGGAGTGCTTGGAGTACCGCAATCCCGAACGCGGGTTGGAGGCCGAGTTCGCGCGCTGCCAGGCGTTCGGTCATGCCTCCCTCGACATACGGAATCGCGTACGTAAGTGCTGCAGCGAGTTTCCCGATGCCGTATTTCTCGATCAGTAGGTCGAGATCCTGATCCTGGGGCGACCGGCCGATTGCCTCGATGAGCGTGGGGGTAATCGTGTACGTGTTGTCATCAAGGTTTGCAGTGAGCGTGATCGGGATGGCTGTGTAGGTATGCGTTTTCTGCTCTTCATCCCGCGTGAGCACTCCGAGGTCGACGAGCGATCCCGTATCTGCGTACGCGGTCGTGCGGGGCATCTCGATGTCGGCAACGATTTCATCAATCGTTACTTCGCCTTCACGGAGAATATACGTATAGAGGCGGGCAAGCCGTGGCTCTTCGAGCAGCTGTGCCACCGACATGAAGCCGTTGATGGCGCGTTCTGGGTCCCCCGTCGCTTTCGACATACAATACATGATTCGTGTATTGGGTAATAACGCTTGGGTTGTAATCGGAGCCAGGGTGTAGAGGTGCTACTCGTCGGTCGGTTCGAACGCGGCAGCTAGCTGTTCGCGCATGTACTCCCGACGGAGATTCCGGGCCCGCGAATCTGAGAGATAGTTCTGGAGGACGACGTCGGCACTGGCGCTTCCCTGTTCGGCAGCGATCTCATCAAGACTGCCGAGGACGACGTCGAGTGACGCAGAGTAGGCGTCGTACCAGTACCGCCGCCCCATTTTCGGCGCCGGCGATACCCCGTCGATCTCGTCGGGAAGGCCCGCTCGATCAGCCAGCTGTGTGAATCTGTTCCAGACAGTCCACCGGGAGATCGGGCCACCCGAGGTGTGTGGTGACGGAAACAGGTAGCCGTCCCAGTCGTCGTGATCGGCGAACCCCGCGAGCCGCTCCTCGAGGACCTCCCGGCCGTAGAGCAACGACACCTGGCCGGGACCGTTCTTGCGCTCTTCGAACGCGATATACGGAACCTCATCATCGGAGACGTCGGGGACGAACTGGTGGGTGTGGAGGCGAGCAACTTCGTTCGGGCGAAGCCCCCAGGCACACAGTGCGAGGACCAAGAGGCGGTCTTCTGGACCGTCGGCCGCCTGGTAGAGCGCGCGGACGTGCTCAGTGGCGAGACACGGCGTATCAGCATCGTCATCGGTGTCGTTCGACCAGTCGAATTCCTCGTCGAGGCCGTCAGCTGGGTTGACGGCGGCCCATTTGCGTCGGACCAGATGGGCGTACCAATTCGAGACAACGAGGTGGATTCGACGTTTGGTCTGGCCGCCATCGAGATCGTCGTGGAGACGGTCGAACGCTGCCCAGCATGCGTCGACCGCCTTGTAGGCCGGGACATCGCTATCGCGAGCGACGGGCGTCACGAGGTCGTCTGTGTTATTCTCGTCGTAGTAGGCAGCGACGTAACGGTTCAATCGGTAGCGAAGGGTGTTGATCGACGAATCGGCAAGCCCCTTCCGCTCCCGCCGTGACGTGAGGAAGGATTCGAGTGCCTCGATGGTCCGGTCGTGGTTGGTCGCCCAGTCGTACCCTATCTCCTCAGATTCGAGCTCGAGCGCTTCGTGCCAGAACTCTCCGAACGTCATGCCGTGGTACTCCCGGAGTGCGTAGAGAAGCGGCCGGAAGTCATGATTGCGAAGCCAGCTATGCGTTGGCTTCTCTTGGTCGGGATCGAGACCGTCAGCTTCCATTGCGGGGGCGACGACCGCCCAGTAGGCGTCGACGAGTTCCTCGCGGTCCAGCAGCGTCCACGAGACGTCGTTGACGTCCTCCCACTCGGAGTTTGTTGTTGACTTCGTCGCGTCACTCACAGGGGATACACCACCGTTTCCAGTATTCGCTTTGCTGAGAAGCGAAGTAGCGGCCTCGCTGAGTGGGTTTTCGATTCTAAGTCCGACATATTAGGGTAGTAGCGGGTTTCTCACAGATAGTGTATAGGTTTTGGGGACAAACAGACTGCTGGAGTCTGTGTGAACACCGATAAAACACAGTAGAATATATGCTACAGGAATAAACTGTATGCCGCTACATGAATCACGAGCGGTGGAGGCTTCCACTGGGATCTCAAATTCTACCAACCACTAGACTGCTGACAGACCGTTAGCTGGCGCTGGGAAACCCTGAGAAGAGCATCGTGAAATCAGGAGCTACTCGTCGTCTTCGGATGCTGCTGCCCGCATCGCGTCCATTCCTTGCTGGATCAGATGCTCGTCGTGAAGATCTTCGCTCCGCAAGAATCCATCGGCAAGAATGTTATCTTCCATTCCACTGTGGAATATTACTCTCCAGCCGTGACCTGCGATCGATATGAGATATCGCGAGGTCGGAACGACGAATATAAAGTCTCAAAAAGGTCTATTTACCAGCAATGAGTCAGGACGAGGATATCAGCCGACAAGAGCAACTCGATGCGCTGATTCGAGTTGCTCGGTTCCAGCCACGCCTCACGATCGCGATCATCGTCGGCGGTGTGTTTGCAGCACTGCTCGAGGGCGTCGGACTCGGATTCATCCTTCCGATCGTGGAGATCGTCCAGTCCTCGGGCGATCCAGCAGCGGAGGCGTCCGGACTACAGGGGGCGTTCGTCTCTATTTACCAGTTCCTGGGGATCCCCTTCCAGCTCAGCACCGTCGTCGTCGGCGTGAGTCTCGTGTTGACGGTCCGATGGACGACGACCTTCCTCGTGCGGTGGCTCCGGAGCGCGCTCGCGATCGATTACACGCGGGACCTCCAGAAGCGCGCGTTCGATCGGGCGCTCGACGCACGAACTGAGTACTTCGACCAGGAGGGCTCCGACGACATTCTCAACGCGATCGTCACGCAAGCGGAGTATGCGGGGCGAACGATCAAGCAGGTCGTCAATCTCATAGAGCAGGGCTTTCTCGCGGCGATGTACCTCCTTGTCGCGTTCGTCATCGCACCTGCCCTCACGTTCTTCGCGCTCGTCTTTCTCGGTGGACTTGCTGCCATCTTCCGGTACGGCATCGAATCGGGCTACGACCTGGGTGACGAGGTCGCCGACGCGAACGAAGGCGTGCAGCAAGCGGCACAGGCCGGGACACAGGGAATCCGGGACACGAAAATGTTCGGCCTCAAGGAGGAACTCTACGACGACTTTCTCGGGGCAGTGAACCAGTATGCCGGTGCAAGCATCAGAATTCGGCGGAACGAGCAGATGATTGAGACCTTCTACAACCTTCTGACAGCCGTCTCGGTGTTCGTGCTCATCTACGTCGCGATCGCGTTCGCGAACCTCTCGCTCGGAGCGATGGGCGTGTTTCTCTTCGCGATGTTCCGTCTCGGACCCAAAGCGAGTAGCTTGAACTCGATATTCTATCGCATCGAGAACAACCTCCCCCATCTCGTCCGAACCCATGGGTTCATCGACGAACTGGAACGACAGCGGGAACCGTCCGAAGCGTCGGAGCCCATCCCCGAGGGGGTGGAAACCATCGAGTTCGACGACGTTCAATTCTCCTATGAGTCCCAGGACGACAAGGCCCTCTCTGGTATTTCGTTCGAGTTCGAGAAAGGAGAGTTCGTCGGCTTCGTCGGCCAGTCCGGTGCCGGGAAGTCGACGATCGTGTCGATGCTCGCTCGAATGTACGAACCCGATTCGGGTGAGATACGGGCGAACGGGCGACCAATTCAGAAGATGGACGTCGACCAGTGGCGCTCGAAGATCTCCATCGTCCGGCAAGATCCGTTCATCTTCAACGACACGCTGCGGTACAACCTCACGATCGGGAATCGAGATGTCGGTGACGACGAACTCAAACGAGTTTGTAAGATTGCGAAAGTCGACGAGTTCTTGGGCGATCTACCAAACGGATTCGATACGCAGCTGGGTGACGATGGAGTTCGGTTGTCCGGTGGACAGAAGCAGCGGGTTGCATTGGCTCGGGCGTTGATCGAAGACGCAGAGTTGCTCCTACTGGACGAAGCGACGAGCGATCTGGACTCGGATCTGGAGAAACAGGTCCAATCGGCTATCGAGGAAATGGAACGAGAGTACGCTATCGTAACGATTGCGCACCGACTCTCGACGGTGAAAAACGCCGACCGTATCTATACGGTCGACAACGGAAAAATTACAGAGGTCGGCGAG
Organism: Halosimplex yunnanense; assembly: GCF_054504345.1. Taxonomy (NCBI): domain Archaea; kingdom Methanobacteriati; phylum Methanobacteriota; class Halobacteria; order Halobacteriales; family Haloarculaceae; genus Halosimplex; species Halosimplex yunnanense. The sequence goes on from NZ_JBTJEL010000025.1 coordinate 5,426, forward strand.
CACGACGCACTGATGGACAACGGTGGGAAGTACGCAGAGTTGTACTCGATTCAGGCGAATGGGTGAGCGCCAGCCCTACCATGATTCGAAGCCTTCAGGAGTAAGGCTGTTTCAAGGTTCCGAACGGTGATAGGCTCGGCCGTCTCTTCGGCACTAAACCAGCTAATTTGGACGTAGACTGATGAATCGTGTCGGGGAATTTCGGCAGCGGAACGAATCAAGCGTAACCGAGCGATTCGAGTCGCCGATTCACCGTTTCGTCGTCGAGTTCGTCGCGTGCTACGGGCGGGTCGGAGCGAACAGTTCGCCGCGGGCCGTCGCTGTCGAGTACAACCCACGGAACGGTTGTCAGATTCGGGTGGTAGAGTCCACCTGGATGGCCGTACAGCCGAATCGGAATCGGAAAGCCCCGTTCGCCGACGAGGTTCGCGTGATCGGACGTGATGACGCTCTTGCCGTCGAGTTCGTCGTGTAACTCTTCGACGTAGGGGACGACATACTCGTGATTCTCGTAGTATGCTCTGAGGAGAAGATCCCTGTCCGGGCCGTCCCCCCACAGTTTGTCGAACCACGGATGAGGTTCATCGGAGTCGATATTCTCCATGTCGCATCCGAACCCCCCCGGAATCTCCGTCCCCGTCTTACCGAGAAACGGGAAATGTGGCTGCATGAAATGGACGATGAGGCGCTTGTTCGGATATGTCTCGTGGGCTTCGAGCGCACGGTGCACCACTGCCTCGGGATAGACAGTGCCGGCTTCGGCGTCCCATTCCGAATCAAGGAGATTCTCGACCGCGTGGAAAGTTCCATCGGGAATCCGCGCCGCATACGGATTCGCGGTTACGTAGACCGTGTCGTGAAGCGTCCGTCCGTGGTAGGTCGCCTCCATAAATCCAGGACTGGCAGTACCTGGCGAGGTTTTCGTCTGGATGTCGTCGTCGAGATACGGGGTCGCTCGGCAGAGGAGTTCCGGGTGGCAGGCATCTAGGATGATGAGTGTGTCCCAGTCGTGTTCGAGGAAGTCTTCGCCGGCATCGCCGTATCTCAGTGCATACCACCATTTATCTATGTTGACACACCCAGATCGTACTACTTTTGGTATATCGGATGGGTTTCTCGCTAATGACAGTATATCTTGTCCGAAGAGCCTCACAGCCTTTGATATATTTGACGGATCTTGGAACAATTTGTATAATGACTTTAGCGAGTATCTGGACATAGAAATCAATTTTGACTCCCTATTGGCGGATAATAATTGTTCTCATTCGGATTAGGTGTTCTCGGCTTCATTTGGTGGCTAATTGGGGGGAGTTATCGTAGGTTCATTAGTTTTCTTTTCGTTCGCTTTGACAACTCAGTTAACCCCTCAGATGCATAGATTTGTGCTGCTTTCCGATCAAGTGATCGTGACTGTTCCCAGCTACTCGATCCGAGCGTAGCACCACGGCAAAGTTCGATTTCCCACTTGTCCAAGAACCGCTGTTGATCTCGGTTTCGCTCTTGTTCGGATTTGATAGTTGGGGACGAGTAAGGAATTGCTGCGTGTTGAAATGGAGCATCCAGGCGCACTTGGACTTGCTCGTCTTGTTCGTGAGTCTGTAAGAAGAAGTCGAGCCATTCGAAGTACCAGTCGTATCTTGGATCGAAAGCGACGGAATTGAGGAGGTCCGTATGGACAAGCAGTGTTGGCAATCCCGCGTCTACCTCCCAACTCTCGAAACTGCGTTGCTGAATCGGATCGGGGTAAACAGCAATCTCAACGAGCGTACGCTTGCCGTCCCGGACTCCCCACCGGAAAATACGCCCGCATTCGCGTCCTTCTTCCGGTACTCCATCAACCGTCCAGACGCCGGACGCCAGTTTACAATCATCTCCCATCTCGCTAACAAGTTTACTCACTGAGTCTGGTTTCGGGAACGTATCGTCATCTAGGAAAAGAAGGAGATCAGTGTCGGCTACGTTGGCGATCCGCTTCCGTGACTCTCCCGGACCAATTTGTTCCTCTGGACGCAAAACGGTTGTAGCATTTTGGTAGGAGACATGTGAATTCACATCCGGCGTATTATCCAGAATGATGATTTCGTGAGGATATTCCACCACTCTATCAATGTGCTTGAGACAGCGTTGGATAGCGTCTGGTCGCCCTGCAGTAGGAATGCCAATTGAAAGTGTATCGGTTGTCATGGTACAGGAAATACAACGTGAATACTAATATCTTAGCTGATCGCGGCCAGCATACCAGTGATGGGTCATTGCTCGCCTATAGGCTATGCTAGAAACGACTATTGGGATGGCTTATTCGATATAACCGAGCGCTCGTAAGGTCTCATCAACGTTCTGCTCGGTTACGTCTTCCGGTGCGAAGTCCGGTGTGTAGGATCCCGAATCGTCCGCTGTAGTCGTTGCCCATGGAACAAAACGGACATGTGGATGGATGCTACCAGGGCCATGACCATAAGCACCGTACTCCCCAAAAGCTTCCCCATGGTCCGCGGAGATAACTACAGTTTCGGCGTCGATGTTTTTGAGTAGTAGTTCAATACTGTCGAGTACATACCGGAGTTCGTCAAGATACGCCTCAAACACAACTTCTCGATCACCACCTTGTCGGAGATACTCCCACGGCTCAGTTTCATATTTATAGAATTCGCGTTCCTCCCTAATCGCACTTGCCGTGTATCGATGGTGGGGTTGGATATAGTGTAACATCAGGCGGTCGAAATCAAAATCCCGGTTGACCGCAACTGCTCGATCGGTAATGTACTGTGGCGGTGTTGATGCAATGTGCTCTCCGGCCACCCGCTCTTCTTCGTCGGATGTATATCTATGAAGATGTTCGAGTCGTCCAAGACCCGTTTTCTCAATGAGGTCCCATCGACCATCGAAGAAATGCCACCCTGGGGGTGGTGCCCACGCACGCCGTTCTGCCCAACTCTCTTGTTCGAAAATGAATTCAGCGAATCCATTGCCGCAGAGATAAGCTGTGTCCTGGAGTTCGGACCGCCACGATTTGTTAAATGTGGCTGCCATCCACTCAGGTGAGGACCCACCAACTGAACATAGACGGCCAACATCATTCAGGAATGAGTACTCATCGGACACCATTCGCAGTGCATCAACTCGACAAGTGTCGAGTAAAATCAGTACATCCCATTCTTTAGAGAGAACATGTGTTCCAAGAAAACCGCGTGATGACGCTTGGATACCGAGCCACTTAGTAATAGGATAGTTCTGGCGGAGGTATCGCATCGCCATACGTGGATTCTTGATCCCCTTCGCAACACGTCCAGCCGATGGAACTCCGCTTATCATATATTTGCTCGAAGAGCTGTGCTACCAATAAATATATCCTTCTGCTCTATCGGTCACTTTTCACTCAGTTAGCTTTCTCGCATTTCAAAACATACTGATCGGCGTTGTGCTAGATGGAGCGCCGTATTTCCAGGCATCGGTCGTCACGGACCTGGCGGCCCGTGACGACCTCACCTTCGTGACGTTACCGTCGTATTCTCCAGAGCTGAATCCTGTCGAGGAGTGCTGGAGACAGCTTCAAGGGTCTCTAAGCAATCGCTTCTTTGACTCGCTTGACGAGCTGACAACCGTGATTGATACAGCCCTCGACCAACTCTCTATCCCAAAGGTGAGTTACTATTGCTCCTTCAACACTGAACTGCTAGATACGACCGATAGACGGGATATAGCTGGTACCTAGCAAATCACGACTGAAGCCCCACTATTTCTAATCACTACTATAGGACGGAAACTGACTCGGCGAGCACCTCCCCGGCCGTAGCGACAACGTTTGAACTGATCAGTGTCAGCTTCACGAAACCAGTAGTATATCGACGATCATTTCGCTGAAACTCGTCGCTGACCCCACCTGCTCGCCTCGATTGCGTGCTGACAGACGGCTTCGAATCGGTCGGCCTGATTTTCCAGACTGAACCGCTGAACCGCTCGTTCCGCCCGTAGTTGCAACTCTTGTCTGGTCTCTTCAGAAGAAAGCCATGATTCGATGAACGCCGTAGCGTCGTCTCCGTCGTCGTATGTCGTGATGAGGTCCTTGAACTCAGGTGTGACAGGAAACTCATCAGGCATCACCAACGGTTTGCCGATACGAACGGCGTCACCAATCACACCGGATGTTATCGTTCGGCCTCGAACTCGATCTTGACCTCGGTCTCCAGTCTCTCCGCGAATGTTGATCGGTGCAAAAATCAAATCCGTGTGAGTTAGTTGATGAGCGAACTCCTCTTCGGGGACCCACTCGCCACTTGGGTAGTACTGAATGTCGTACCCATGCTCTTCGTAGCGCTCGCATCGATTGATGATTCGCTCGCCCGAGTCATCGACCGGTCTGCCGAGGAGACAGACGGTGAGTCGATCCCGCGTGTTGTCGATTTCGTCCAGAATGTCAAAGAGGAGGTCGTAGTTCCGGAAGGAGTTCGATACTCGGCCCGGAATCGTGATCTGGAGTCCTTCGTGGTTGGTAGTACTGCTTGGGTGATGATACTCGGGGAGAAACCAGTCCACGACGGTGTCGGGGTTAACACACTGTTCGAGAAAGGGCACGATGGATGGGTAGAGCGCGAATACGCTGTCGTACTGGCGTAGGAGACGGGGTGCGAGATAGGGACTCAGTCGGTTCGTCACTCGATCTTGGATCGGTCCTGGAAAGTGATGACCGAAGCGTTCGAAAAGTGGGACAAACGTGTTGTCGAAGAACGAACGACGCGGCGAAACGTATCGAGACGAGGCGTGAACGAATGTCATCGACGCGCACTGTGGTGTAAACGATAACATCGCCTGAACGACCTTGGGATCACCGTACGGGGTGATCGTCCACAGCATGTCGAGTTCCGTTGTAGCTCGCTCAACCCGCGCGAAAAACGATCGATGGCTCTCGTCTTCACCCTTGAGCACCCACTCACAGGCTTCGACCAACGTGTCGTCAAGCGCGGCGACCGCGTGATCCCAGTTCTTTTTACTCGTGAACACAGTCACGTCGCCGGTAGCCTCGTGAGCGATTGTTGCCATCGAAGGAATGAGGGCTCGGTGCCAAGAGGGTTCGAACAGGCCAACAGTTGTCATGGCAGTTGTCGACATCCCAAACCGATAAAACAGCACCGAAACAAGATATAGTGGGACGTGAACCAGTCCTGCAAAGACAGTCTCACGACCGCGTTTCGGTAACTTCACCGAAGAGCTCGTATACGGACCCAGCGCTGCTTGCGAGTTTGCTGAGATAGGTGATCAGATATACGATCACAGATTCGCTGGGCGAAAGGGAAATCTCGGCGTTCCGGAGTCGAGACCGAAACACCGATGGTCTGAGTGGCAAGTAATTACGTGGGTTCAGAGGGTTACGCGTTTCGAACCGTTCAGGATAGTGGCGGTGTAGGTGTGCCTGTCCGCGGCCGTAGCGAAAACGCTTTTCGATTAGTGCGCGGAGCGACCTGCGCGCGGGGTGATACATCGTGATCTTCGGTTCGAAGTGTTGCTCAAATCCTGCATCGTACACCCGGTTGCCGAATTCTTTGTCCGCTCCGAAGACGAGTGCGTCGTCGAAAGGACCGACCGCATCAAATATCCGTTTATGCACAACTAAGCTGCCAGTCCCCACAAAGTGAGCGTTTTCGATGGATTTCCGTCTGTCGAACGCAAAGATTTTGTCGTGTTTTGCGGTGTAGGTCTCCTCGCCCTCCGGAATACGGGGTTCTATTGCACAGCCAATGTAATCGCATCCCGATTCCAACAGCGACTCCGTCGCCAGTTCCAACCACGTCTTCTTGACAGTCATATCCGCGTCCACGAACGCAAATATCGACCCTTCTGCGTGTTCGATGCCTTTGTTTCGGGCCGCTGCTGGGCTTTGTGTGTCCGTTTCGACTAATAGTGAGACCTGTTCGGGGTAGCGCTCCTCGAAGGACCGAATCACTGATTTCGTTCCATCGTCCGACCCGTTATCGACGACCAGCACCTCGTAGGACGCCTCAGAATAAGTCTGGTCCACGACCGACTGGAGAGTCGCTCGTACTCCCGTTGGGTCGTTATAGACCGGGATGATGACCGAAATGAAGGGTTGGTGTGAGCGTGTTTTCGGAGTCGAACTCATCGGTCAGAGAATTGATTTGACTCCGCTTTAGATTTCTGATTCCGGATGCGACCAAGTGTCTAATAGCATAATAATAGTCTCTCTAACGATGTGCGATTTCATCGGACAGATAGAGGTCATCGTACAACCCAGATTTAGCGCCCTTTCGAGTGAATCTCATCCTTTTTCACCTATCAGCTTTGAAATTTTATTGGGGAATTAATATTATGTTTGAGCAGTTCTGCGGAAATTCCCCGGTGGTTCTAATCAGCTCCGACTGCTCCGTCCGACGAATTAATTTTGAACGCGCAACAGGGTATTCCACAAAAGATCAGTCACTGTTCTTGCCATTAATTGCCATTGATCGTGCTATAATCAACACTATCTTTTATAAGATATCCAAGGATTATCGCGGCAAAGATTGAACTTGATCCAATACCGCCAAGCACGAACGTCTCGAAAATCATAACTACCGCTATCGAAATACCAAGTAGGAAGGTAATAACCAATTCTTGATTAAGTGGAAGGCGTATATGGTGAAACAAGATTGAGAAAACTATCCAAGTATAACCAATACCACTGATAATGCCAGTCTCTAGAAATACTCGGAGATAAGAATTATGTGGGGATGCGAAGAGTCCTGTTTCCGTCTCGAGAATAGGTCCCAGCGGTATTTGACCATATCCAGTAAGAGGCTTCTCTAGTAGTATACTAATACCCGCTTGCCAGATATCGCGTCTGCCTGAGAGGCTGATCTGCGAAAGAGGGTCTACGCCAGTCACGGTAAGAATTAGCGCCCCCATACCGACAAGAGTACTCGTAAAAACTGCTAGACGAAATAATGGTGTTTCCCCTATTTTATAGAAGATATATCCGAGAACAGCGATGATTCCGACACCGATAGCTGAACGAGACTGTGTAAGCAACAGACCAACCGCGTTTACAAAGAATATAAAAAGCGAATAGTTGGTCCGGTTGATATCATAAAAATAAAGTGAAATTAACATTCCGCAAAGGATGAAGACACTAAGGAAGTTTGGGTTCGTGTAGATCGACTCAAGAGCAAATACCTGGCCTGGGAAAACTGGTAGATCGGCATACCCGGGATATCCGAATGTGGTTCCGAGGAGTGAATACGGACCTACAAACACGGCTGGAAGTCCAATTATTACTAGCCCTGTTGCCAAACCTCGTACTATGACGAAGAAGATTGACCGATCTATCGTCTGTGGTATTAATAACATACTAATACATATGATTATAAGATCAACAAGCGGCCGATAGAACACTGTGGGTTGAAGTGGTATTGTGAGAGCGTATCCCACGAATAGCATGATCCCAGGCCCGAGTAAGTATCGGGGAATGCGTACCACGTTGTCATTATCAGTGAGAAGATATGATGCTGCAAAGAGACCATAGGAGCCGAGAACAAGAACCGTCGGCAAAAACGTCCCCCGAAAAAATACCGTGTAGGTGCTCAGACTTCCAACCAAAATGAGCACGAATCCGACGTACCTCCACCGGTTCATGGTAAGTTAGAGACGATTCTGTTTCCTAAATTTTGAGTTTGATACATATTTAGATCAGGGCGGTATTCTAATTCAGTAATCCAATCAGGTGTCATGATGGATCTAACTTTCCGTAATGCTGAAGATGTAGCTTCGTCTTACGGAGAGTCCGGTAAATGTCTGTGAAGAAGGCATAGCTCCGGTTACCGAAGAACGTAGCAATATAATGTGGTATATGAGCAGGGCTATTGGAATATACGACACTTTTTTTAAAATGATTGCGTCCATTTATCAAGTTGCCGTTCTTGCAGCTCATTCGCCCAAGGTCGAAGTGATAGTTTGAGAGGAATTGTCGCTTGGTGTGTTCATCGTATTTTGACTTGTGTTTCTCGAACAGAGTCATCCAGTCTCGTTCTATGAGATCGATATTGCGAGAAATCGTATTGTCGTGTGACTCTTTTACCATCAGGGGGTATGGAATAAACTCGCAGTCGAACTTTTCAAGTAACCGAATATAAAGATCCCACTCTTCCCGAGATGGGAGTGTCTCATCAAACCCTCCAACTGCGTTTAGGCATGAGCGCTTCACAAGAACGGTAGATGGTGCTCCAACAGCGTTCCACGTCAGGATCTCCTGCTTGTCTGGCTTACTCGTTGGAATTCGGAAATTAATCGTGTTCCCATCCGAATCAACGTGTTGTATACCCGTAAATATGAATGCGGCATCCGTATTGCGGATAGCTTGGATCTGCTGCTCAATTTTTTTTTGTTTCCACCAGTCGTCATCATCTAGAAATGAAATTAGACTTCCAGAACTGGCATTGATACCCTCGTTTCGAGCGTTTGAGAGACCGTTACCGGATTGTTCGATTAGCGTAATTGAAATATCAAATGATTGAATTATATCTGTTAGTTCTTTTTTGTCGGACTTACTGACGACGACAACTTCTTCCGGAGTCCTAGATTGTGAGACAACGCTTTGAAGCGCTCTGTTAAGGCGGTCAACCCGATCAATTGTCGGAATTATGACGCTAACTGACGGCATTTATAGATATCCCATATCCTTTAGATTATCTTCCACTTTCGGATTTAATCCGTTCTGGTCTTCTTGATCCATTAGGGAGAGATTTTGAGATCGACTGTCCAACTTCTCCTTGAGACGAATGTAGATCTCTTCGTTGTCTCCCTTTGGAATCTCCAGCTCTTGATTTACTCCGGTGATCTCATAGAGTACCTCGTCGTCTCCATCTTCTATCAGCTTGTAGTCCTGGGTCTGTACTGCTTGCAACGATACGTCATACTCCGAGAAGTCAAATTCTGGGGACTGTTCTCGATATTGGTTTAGTAGAGAGGGTGGCGTCCGGTAGTCAGCAAATACACAAGTGTCTCTCTCTGATTCCTGGTCATACTGTTGAAGTGCATTTGATCGTGGATGATCACACCCCACTGCTTCGAGTACTGTGCCGAATATATATTTCAGGCTAATTATAGATTCGTTTATGGAAGGGTAGGAACCGCTGGTGGTCGGCCATTTGATTATTAAAGGAACGTGCAACAATGCATTGTCGAGACAGAAGTGATGGCCAACAAGCCCACGTTCACCAAACAATTCGCCATGGTCTGCGAACACAATAAGGAGAGTATTCTCCCACTCCCCCGTTTTCTTCAGATATTCAAATAATTTTCCTAACTGTTCATCTATGTAATTGATCTCGCCATCATATAGATTGGTAAATGTATTCATTTCAGACGTAGAGACCGACGTGTTGTCAGCATAGAAATCACCCTGTTTCGTGAACACTCGCCGTTGTTTGAGAATAGACGAGATCGTAGACCCACTTAAATAGGGATTTTGATAGGACCGGGGTGGATTGTATAGGTAGTGTGGTTCATTGAAGTGCAAGAAAGTAAACCAGTCATTAGTTGATTCCATCCATTTCTTGAACTGATTTATTGTAGTCTTTGCTCCATTATCTTTCAGTGAAAGAACTATTTTTAATCGATTAAGTTGTTTTGTTAATTCGTTAGAAGGCATTTCCATCTCAAAGATATCGAATCTTGAGTCGAATCCATCTGTGATACCTGCCTGAGTCAGCCAACCATTATTTATGAACGCTGCTGTCTGATACCCCTTTCTACCTAATATCTGGGGAAGGGTCTGGCTTGGATCAATTTTTGTACCTTTGTCGAAGATTCCGTGTTCTGCTGGTTCACGTCCGGTGAACACGGAAGCATGTGACGGTAACGTCCAAGTCGTTGTTGCGTATGCGTTCTTAAAGAGAGTTGTCTGTCTCTGCGTACAAAGTTGCTGAAGATTGGGTGATGTAGTTCGAGAGTGCCCGTACATAGAGAGATGGTCTGCTCGAAGACTATCTAAGGAAACGAGCAAAATATTTGGTCGGCTCATTACCGGGTATCTGGAGGGAACGGAGTTAGGTTTTATGAAGACAATATATGTCCAGAGAACCACTGTTGCTGATCGGAGAGGAGATGAACGCACGAACTTATTCCAGAGGTGCCGTAAGCAGGCGTAGGGGGCCAGTTGATGTACAAGTTTGTCTACTATCGGTTCCTACTATTGTTCTGATTTTCTCACTCAGTGGTGGCTGAAGGCGAAGGTCTAGCATCGCTGAAATAAGTCTTCTCGATAACGTCCCAAAACCGCTCGACAAGAGTTTCTTGAGAGTATCGTTCTACGACCCGTTGTCGGCTCGATTCACCGAATCGAGAGCGTAGCTTCGAATCATCAAGCAAAGTTTCGATTGCCTCTACATGTGCCTCAATATCCGCGGGATCGGCGATGAAACCCTCTTTCCCATCCCGAACGTTCCGAGGAATCTCACCGGCCGTACTAGCAACGATAGGCTTCCTCGCGGCCATCGCTTCTAGCACGGTGATACACAGCCCCTCGTAATGGGATGGCTGAAAGTAGATGTCGACGGCCGAAAGGAACTCGGGGACGGAATCGACACGTCCGAGAAACGAGACGTTAGCGAGTCCTCGCTCGGCAGTTTCGTCAACCAATTCCTCTCGTCGAGGTCCATCACCAGCGATGGCAAAGTGGACCTTGCGATCGGTCAGCCGTGATGCCGCCTCAAAAATCGCGTCGTGGTTTTTCGCCGCCGAGAGCGTTCCGACAGTCCCGATGACGATCGTACCTTCTCCGATGTGATCAAGGGGTTCACCACCGACAACCGAGTAGTCAAGCGATTGGAGCAGAACAGACGGCCGCTCGTACTCGTCCATCGAGAGTCCAGCGATCGGAACGGTCCAGATTTTCTCTGGATCGACCCCTTGTCGTTCGACTAGCATCGTCGCGACCGCTTCCGAATCAGCAAGAACCGCATCGCACCGACTGATGGTGAGCTTGTCGACCCAGCGGCGCATCAGCGTCTTGAATTCTGTGTTGTGTGCCCAAGTCAGTAGCGTATTCACAGGGATCACCAAATCGAAGAGACGAGCCACAATCTCCGCATGATAAATCGAACCCAGGAGGATATCCGTCTCGCGAAGGATCGAAATTAGAGGTGCCAGCTTGTGAACGAAGAGTTTGTTCTCGATTCGGAGATCGACGAGATCAACGTGCTCGGGGATATCAGGAACCACGGTCCGTTCGCCCCCATCGAGCGCAACGACCGTCACGTCGAGTTCGTCCTCAGGAATCCCGTCGAGCAATCTTACCATACCAATCTCGGCACCGCCAATTTCCAAGCCACTGATGAGATACGTGAGCTTCGGCGCCTCGCTCATCTTGAAATGACTCCATTGAAATAACGACGTGCGATGATTAGTTCTCTGTCTTGCATGACAGGTTAGACCTTGTATCCCAGTTGACGAAGGCGATCCTCGACGGCGTCTGCGTCCACATCGTCCTCATTCGCAACGGGGACATCCGGCCGGATCGTCTTCCGGTTCGAATACTCACAGACGAACCATGGCACGTCGATGAGTTCGTCGACATACAGGCCGTCGAAATGGCCGTACGTCTTCACTGGAATGGGAAACACGCGCTCGCCAAGGAGTTCGCCATGATCCGAAGTGATGACTGTCTTCCCCGTCAGTTCCGAGACGAGTTCCTCGACATAGTCAAGGACAATATCGAGGTTCTCCCGGTATGCCTTCCAGAGAAGTCCGTCGGTGATGTCATCACTCTTGCGGAGCGTTTCGATCAGTCCAGAGCTAAGTTCGAAGTGCTCTTGCCCGGTCGGTCCAATATACGGTTGGTGCGGCTGCATATAGTGAACAATGAGCCGCTTGTCCGGGTATTCCTCTGCGACCCGTAACGCCTGCTCGGTTACGGTTTCGGGGCGTACCGAGATCCCCGCGAGGTCGAGATGATCGATCTGTAGGTTCACGAACCGGTGTACTTCGGCATTGATCTCATCTCGAAGTTGTGCGAACCACTCGTTGGCAGAGATATACACAGTGTCATATAGCTGTTTGTTCGAAAAGTTGCCACGGATGAATTCTGGAGACATTCCCCCTTTAGACCGTCTCTTTTCCAGATGTCCCGACATCGAGATTTGACGCTCGAATGAATCGTACCGACACGCATCCAAAATAATCAGGTTATCCCAATCCTCCTGGGTGAAAATATCTGTTCCGTGAGGGTAGGAGGAACGTTGACGTCCTCTAGTATGATAGAGTTTATTTACCTCTCGGAGCAGGGCTGTAGGGTCTGCCAACCCTTTCTTGATCTTTTGTAGATTCATAATTCTCTAATGAATTCTGTGGATGTATTGGTAGCATATCTTTCCAAATGATTGCTTCGTATCATAGTATACTGAATAGGTGATCTCGGGAGCAGTAAAAACTCATTATATCGGGTATCACTTGGACACTATACTCCTCAGCTTTGAATATTGGATATCTTATATGTCTGCGGTCGAAACAACAGGAGAAGCGGCTATAGAACGGGTATTCGGAAGACCGGTTGGACGGCAACTCCTCTGTTGGAGTCCTGATTGACGCCGAACGGTCGGTCAGGCGCCTTAGTAGAGGCCGACGTGCTGTCTCGCCGAATGCTACAATCCGCCGGAAGAACCCCTCTCGCGCCCGTTCGCGAACCTGGTATGTCAGCTCCTCAACGTTCAAAGCTGAGTAATACTCAATAAAGATCATATCTTAGTGTCACCGAGCAAATATACTGTAGATTACTTCGCGAACCTGTGGCGGGAGAAGCCTCGGCGGAACACGGAGGCAGAGGTGTTGCAACGTATCACGTCGTGAGGCAATACCGAGTTGCCGAAGTTCTCGTGCCATTTGCATCTCCGCACGCGCGTAATTTAGACCACCTCGACGATCAACGAGATCGTTGATCTGTGCCCGGACAAGTGTTTGATCTAGATTTCGGAATCGGAGTCCAGCGGTGAGACACCGTGCCCACAGGTCCCAGTCCTCCATCATCGAAAAATCACGATATCCACCTACATCGAGAACAGCCTCGCGGTCGAACATCGTAGTCGGATGATTAAGCGGGCACCGCCATGGCATCCACTCGGCGATTTCATCATGTGTCGTCGGCACTTCCCGTATCCGATCCGGATTTCCGGGGTCATCACGAAATTCCGCGAGGTGTGATCCAACGACATCTGCTCTGGTGTCCGTGAGGACAGTTTGCTGATCGACGAACCGCTCGGGCTCAGAAATATCGTCTGCATCCATTCGTGCGACAAGCGGCTCTGAACACTTCTTTAGACCAGCTTGAAGCACACCTCCCAACCCTGGGGCGTCAGGAATGTGTTCGTGGCGACTACCTGAATGAGTGCTGACAAGGTCCTCAATAGCTGTTTCAATATCCTCTGTGAGCGATTGGTTCGTCACGAGGACGATCTCCGATGGCGAGACCGTTTGCTCGACGATGCTTTGATGTGCACGACGCAAGCCACCGGTATCGCTTGTGGCAGCTACAGGCAGTAATACGGAGATCCCACTCATCAGTTTAGACCCCAGTTCACCTCAGGGAGGGCTTTCGGCTCATCCTCACACAACGGCTGAAAACGGGTATCCCTACCTGCGGTGAGTACGTTAGTATCCATTATTGGTTCGCACTCAGTACCGATGGATAAACAAACCGGTGATCGACTGTGGGTTTGTTACTATGGTTAGCTGATTTTTAAATAGACAGCATTCCTTAGCTTTTCCAGCAATCCGTAACTATACACCGCGACTGACTCAGCGCATTCCTATATCTGAACTCATAACCATCGGTTATTCACTATCGTAGAAACCGCATGTAATCCCATTGTTGGTTAATGATACCTCTGCTTGGTGAACAAGCTCTCCGGTTATAATTTACTTTAGATTTTTGCGCCAGTTGGTGGCCAGAAAGCATTTACCGATCTTCTAGCTATCCCACCACCATGGACCGGGGCTCAACCGGTGCATACCCACCCCGCACATATGATCACACGGGCAGTCACCATCGAAGACATCGATGATCTGTACCTGACGTGGAACAGCCATATCAACGGGTCCGCCCTCTACCGCCGCGCCCTCCGAGACGAGATGGAGCTTCGCGACGTCGACCCCGACGAGCTTCGAGATCTCTTCGAACGGGCTCGCGAACAGGGCTACACGAAAGACGAGATCGTCGACGAGACCAACCGCTACGCTGATCTGAAAGCACTCGTCGACGACGCAGAGGAGTAACCCGCTATGTCACAGGACAATACGCCCTCCGAGACGGCTTCGAATCGCGCCGACAGCCAGCCGACGGCATCGAGTCGGCTTCCCAGGCAAGCTGTGTTCATCGTCGTCGTCCTGAGCCTGTTCGCTGTGGAACCCGCCGCCGCACAGACGAACGCCGTCTGTAGCGCGGACAACCTCCCCAGCATGATCGAGGGCTTCTTCCAGCTTACCACGGCGCTGGGCATTGTCGGCCTCGCGGTCGTGTGGCAGGCCGACTCCCTTATCGAGATGTTCACGATCACGCCCGAGCAGAAGAAGGGACTCAAGCGCCACAAGCGGTCGGCGATGAAGTCTACGGTCGTCCTCGTCGCTCTCGGGCCACTCTACACCGTTGCCGGATCGATGATGGGCCTTCCGCTGGCGCAGTGCGTCGATCTCGCCCCCTGGTAACCAAGCCCCGCCCCCGTCGCGAGCCCCCATGAAACAACGAGAGCTCTCCGTGCTGATGGCCGCCCTGTTCGTGACGAGTTTAGTCACGGGTCTCGTCACTGCAAGCCCGCCACGGCCGGGCACGGAGGGAAACGGGCTCACTGAGAATGAATCAGCGACGCTGTGGTCTCGCGATGCGGACAACTACATCAGCCAAGAAACGTACCGCCAGCGGTACGGCGAGAATCGCTCCGCCATCCACCAAGTTGCGAACGGGACAGACATCACGTTCAAACGCCCGCCGGCGACCGCGGCAACGTGGACCCGGAACGACTTCGAGGACCTCGACGCCGGTGGGGCAGACACGTCCGTGCACCCGTCGCACGCGGACCTCGAGGACGGTGTCTTCATCGAGGATGCCCACGCCACAATCTTCGCGGTCCAGCCCTCCACGCGCGGGCATCTCGAGTCCGGAGAGACCCCACTCTACATCGCGCCGAACGGGACGATGCGGGGCTTCGTCGACTATCGGGTTCGTGTCCCGAACGGCAGTTCGTCCAGGAACACGACCATCCAGTGGTCGCTCACGGAGCACGAAATCGAAGAAGTCCGGCTGAAGAAAGACGGTGAGACCATCGCGACCCAGGACGGGTCCCATACGCCAGCCCTCGACTACCAGCTCGAGGATGACTGGAGCGCGAATCTCACGCTCGAAGCGGAGATCAGCGTCCGGCTCAAAAAGACTACCCGGATCGACCAAGGCAACCGGACGGACGTCGACGTCACCTACCGGACGGAGTCACGCAACGTCTCGGACTCAATCGACGTCGAGATCTACGACCTCTCGGCGTATCCCTACTACGCCGAGTATCCCAACGGTGACGCTGGCGTTGCCATCTTCCAGTCCCGGCCGTGGCAGGGGTATACCCTGACCGAAGACGGTGATGCGAGAGTTCGTGGCGTCTGGCGGTTCTACACCGCTCGGAACACCAACTGGGATACGCTCGTCAGGTCGAACCGGACCGACAGCGCCACCGTCGAGTCTGACGCGATCCCCGTGTACGTCCACGCGTACCCTTCGCGAATCGGCCCGCGTGCTGAACCAGTTCGCGATGGCCCAGAGATTATCGACACTTGGGGAACTGACCGACCGTCTCCGGTCGGGACTCTCGGTGAGAACATCAACATCGACATCGTCAACCAGTCGTACACGACGACATACGGTGTTGCGGTTCGCGCCGAGAGCGTCGACCGCGACGCGCTCCAGGTAGCAGGTATTGTGCGGGGAGTGAATGCCTCGATTGTGGCACCTGACGCTGGCTCCGAGCGGCAGCTCCGGCGCAGTAATCTGACTGTTGAGGTTCTCCAGCAAAACCAGTCACAGGCGACACTGCGGATCGAACTACGGGACAATCAGACTGGCGCCCCGATCACGCTTGATGATAGCCGCCAGTACCCGATTGGCGGAACCACCCGAAGTGGTTACATTACTGTCGCAGACCAGCGTGTCGAGACCAACGAATCCGGCGTGGCAGTCATGACGATCGACGAGCCAGGGATCTACACGGCCCGCTACCATCCAGGTTCGTGGATCGGCCATAATCCCGCGTACGTGAGCGATTCCGCGACGGCGCGCTGGCATCCCCTCGGGACTATTGAGGGCTGGTTCGCCCTCATCTTTGAGGTTGGCTGGCAGCTCCTGCCGTTCTTCGTGATGTTCTACGCCGGCAAGCGACTCCTGCGGATGTTTGGCGCAGAAGATATTTTCGGACAAAACCAATGACTCAAGACAATCCCCACATCAGCAGACGGATCGCCCTCCAAACAGTCGCCGGTGCCGCTCTGGCGAGCGTGGCCGGGTGTCTGGATGATAACGGAAGCACGCCCCCAGATGGTAGCGAAAGCCCATCGAGTGGATCGGGTGTGTTCCAGCAGGTGACCGTCGACGGGACAGCACTCGTGGTCGAATTCACATCAGATTCAGAGTTCGACCAGATCAACCTCATACAACCGAATGGGGAGTTGTTCGGTCAGCGGGAAGTGGCTGCAGGCTCACAGCAAGTGTCCTTCGACCTTGGAACATCCTACGAGCCAGGCGAGTACGAGGTGTTCGCTCTCAGAGATGAGGAAGAGGTTGGGAAGAGCTCGGTGACAATCCAGCCGGACCTCAAGATCGTGGAGATGGGGACTGGCAGAAACCAACCTGAGAAGATGTGGAACGGTTCGGAAAACGAGATCAAGGAGGAAGCGTTCGTAACTCTCGAAAATCAGGGGACTGGTCCCGATGCGGTTACAAAACTGCTCTTCATCGGTGATGTTCCCTATCCGTCCGACGAGGAGGGGACGAACTATGCGGATGATGAAGATGTAAGCGGGATCTATGACCCCAAATCAGATTCAGAAGTTGAACAGGTCATAATCGCCCCCGGAGAACGAGTCACGATATACAGTTCGCGTTCACCATTCGCATTCGTTCCCGGAGCAGGTACGTCCTGTTCAGAGGAGGCGAAGACTGGTGAGTTCGACCTCATCCTCGAAACCCGAGTTGGAGGAGATTCAATCACCAAAACGTACAGTATCCAGTATTCAGCGTCCCAAGAGTCCGATAACTGCGAAATTACCATCAGCGAGGGCTAACCATGGTTGATCTTATCGACATCGTTCTGGAGGGCTTCAAAGAGGTCGTCGATTGGGTAATTGGCCTCTTCATGGACGGCCTGCGGTCCGGATATGAGACTCTCTCTGAGGAGATGTTCGGGACGCCTACACCAGAGACAGATGGTGCATTTGTGTTTGGCAATCCCAATAACGCTCCTTGGCCAGCAATTCAGGATGCACTGGTCGGTGGCGAGATAATGCTGATCTCGCTACTTCTGCTCGTGATGTGCGTCCAAGGTCGTCACACAGTACGGATCTTCAATATCGGGAGTGCTTACGAGTCCAGACGCACCAAGAAAACCGCTTGGGTCGGTGCATTCCTCATCATCACCTGGTACTGGGTGAGTATCCTTGCACTCTACATCGTGGACGGGTTCACGATTGCCCTGATGCCGAGTTTGAGCTCTCTGGGTGATGCGATGCTCAACTTCTTGGAGGTCTCCCTCACCAATCCGGGGCTTTCATTCGTCTTTGCTCTCATTGGAGGGCTCTCGATGTGGGCGTTAGAGGCGCTCTACTACATCCGTGAGGTCTTGCTGTACGTCTACGTATATGGGATGCCGATTGCGTTCGCTCTTGCATATGGGAACATTCCCGTCCTCTCCGATATCGCCATGGGGTTCAGTAAGCGATTCGTGCCATTAGCCGTCCTGCCTCTCCCGGCAGCGGTAGTTTTCAAAGGATACGATCTTCTGTACTCTCAGAACGCAATCTCCCCAAGTAGCCCATTCTTGCGGTATCTGGTTGCCGCGTCACTCCCCCTGATCGCACTCTACCTGACTTGGAAGACGTTCAAATACGCGACCCCGTTGACGGCCAAAGTCGTCGGCGGTGCGACGAAAGGCGCAGCACTCGTCGGCGGTGTCGCCGCCGGGGCCTACGTCGGTGGCGCCGGCGTCGCGACGACCGCCGCTCGGTGGGGGCCGAAAGCCGCCGCTGGCCACGCCGTCGCACAAAAAGCAGCTGCCCGCGGTGGACATGGAACGGACGATAGCGGGACGCCATCGTACCGTCGAACAGAGAATGACCCAGGTGGAGCGACAGCGGAATCGACGAGTGACGACCGCGGGATGGACTTTGATCGAGGAATCCACTAACAATGTCAGCAGATCAAGACGCAGCCGCACGGCGCATCATGGATCAGTTCGGCGAGGAGAGCCGCATCCCGTATCTCAATATCGAGGAAGGTGACGTCGGCATGCTCATCGCCTTCCCCATTATTGGGCTGTTTCTCGCGGGCCTCACCGGGATCGAATCGCTCGCCCTCCCGTTCGTCGCTGGCGGGCTCGGCTTTGGCGTCGCCGTCATCTACGTCTCACCAACCCACCTGAACGCCTGGACGTGGACCAAAGACGTCTATCGGTACCTCAAACGGCCCCAGGTCACCTTCAGTGCGCCCGCCGACGCCGACACCAGTACCAACGAGTCAGAGCGTAACGAGGGCGGACTCGCGAACTACACGCCGTTCAAGCCGGACGAGCGAACGCAAGATCTCACAAACATCAAGCGGGCGTGGCCGGGCGCTGGTGCCATCCAGCGTGAAGACGGCGCGATGGAGGCGTTCATCGAGATCGATCCAGCGAACATGGACTTCGCGATGTCCGACGACTGGGCGCAACTCCAGGATGCTGGCGAAGAGTTCGCAAACAAAGAGCTGGACTCGAAGCTCAAACTCCACGCCACAACCCGTTCCTTCCCCGTCGAGCAGATCACCGAGACCATCGAGGAGCGCCTCACTGACGAAGACGTCACAGAAAACCCGATCTTCCGGGAACTCCTCGAGGAGTACCGGGAGACCCGACCGAAGGAGATGCGCGACCGGGGCATTCAGCAGGTCCGGTACTACATCGGCGTTGAAGTCAGCCCGATAGAAGTGTACGACCGCTTCCGCGACGAGGGCACCCCCGCCGAGAAGCTGACCCAGTTCCCGGTCATCGGCTTCCTGTTCAACCCATTCGTCACCCGCCGCGAGGACCTCACCGACGTCGAGCGCCGTGTCCAGATGTTCGAGAAACTCGACAGTCGCGTCAACGACGTGCGCTCCGAACTCATCCAGCAGGCGTCGGGATGGTCTGCCCGCCGGCTCAGCACGGTCGAGCTGTTCGTCCTGAATATGGACTTCTGGAACGGCCGCGAACACGACTACGACGAGGCGGAACGTGTCGTTCGCGACCAATCGATCATCGGCCACTCGCGCCGGGAGGACCCACACGATGCGTAACTTGATCCTCCAGACTGGTGGTGGCGCGCTTGGCTCCGTCGCTGGGTGGCTCCAGAATCTCACACCAGCAGAGAGTGCAGTACTTGCCCTTGTGGTGGGTCTCGGCCTTGGCGTCGGCAGTAAGTACCTCTGGGACCGCTTCACAGCGGATGATGAACCAGATGTGGACTTCACCGATGTCCTCGATGAGGAGACACTTACAGAAGGTGAGGCCGAACGCAAGCTCCTCGACGACATCTCCGAGTCGCACAAGACGGTCACCGCGCCCGGAGCTGTCGAGTGGGAAACGCGAGCCGCACGGGTCGGCGAGCAGTGGACGACGACGCTGTACATCGCTAACTATGCCGACTATCCCAACGACGGGTATCTGAGCGACCTCTTCGAGCTGACCGACGTGCAGTTCGACCTTACGGCTCACATTACGCCGAAGAATCAAGAGCGAGCCCGCAACGAACTGCAGGACATCGCTGACGACCTTCAGGTCGATGCTGACCTCGAACAGAGTATCCGGAGTGCCTATCTCCAAGAGCGCGCCAACGAGGCCGCAGCGACGTACAAGGCCGTCGAGAACGGCGCGAACGTCTTCGACCAGGGGATGTTCATCACCGTGCGGGCCGACGAGAAAGACGAGCTCAGAGACGCCGTCCAGACGGTCAAGAGTGCACTCCGTGACGACCCGGCGAACCTCACGCCGAAGACCGCCATCTGCCGGCAGGACCTCGCCCTCCAGTCCGCCGCGCCCATCGGCGACAACGAGTTCGGCCGGACATCAATCGCGCTCGGCGGCGCCGTCGGGGCGTTACTCTCCTCGCCGCACAACGCGACGATTCTCGAGGAGGGCGGCGTCGAGTTCGGGATTCACAAAGACAATCAAAGCCCCGTGGTCATCGACCCGTTCGCCCGGGACAACGGGTACGCGATGTTCACCGTGGGCGATACCGGCTCGGGGAAGTCGTTCAGTTCCAAGCAGAACTTCATCCGCTCCATCGAGCAGAGCAAGGACCGTATCGGCATCATCCTCGAGCCGTTGAACAACTGGGCGGGGGTCTCAGAGGCGCTCGACGCCAAGCGAATCACCGTCGGCGGGACGCTCGGCCTCAACCCCCTAGAGATTCGGGAGACACCCGAACACGTCCAGCGGGCGATGGGCGAGGACGCCAGCCCGTTCAATGAGAAGCTCGACGACGCGATGAGCTTCCTCACGAACTTCTTCGCGCTCCGCGGCATCTCACTGGGCGACCGGCGGACGACGCTCGAACTCGCCCTCAAACGTGCCTACAAGCGTCAGGGCATCACCGACGACATCTCGACGCACAGCAATCCGAGTCCGACCATCCGCGACATGATGGATGTCTTCGAGGATATGGTCGACGACCCTGAGGAGTTCGTCGTGCGGTCCGACGAGGAGGCAGGGAAGATCAAAGAGGACGCGACGTGGTTGCTCGATCAGCTTCGGCCCTTCGAGGACGACGGTCGCCACGCCAATCTCGGTCAGGAATCAGATTTCGACATCCGGGACGAGAAGGTCATCTACCTCGATCTCGCCCAGCAGGAAGGCAGCGTCGACAGCAGCACCGCGCTGACGATGCAGCTACTCATCTCGCTGGTGTACGAGCGAGCGAAGGTCTCAGACAAGGAGGTCGTGTTCTACATCGACGAGGCCCGCTACATCATGCAGGACGCGGCGAGTCTGGCGTTTCTCGAGACGGTCTTCCGCCACCACCGACACCACGACCTTTCGATTCGGCTGGTCACCCAGACCGTCGACGAGTTCTTCGAGCACGCCGAATCCGAGGCGATCCTCGATCAGTGTGCCGTCAAGCAGTTCCACCGTCTCGACGGGATGGACAAGGAGTGGGCCGACGAGTTCGGTCTGAACTACGCACAGATGCGGTTCGTCCAGGATGCCGTTCCTGGTAACGAGGACGCCGGCTTCTCCGAGGCCCTAGTGGGCGTCGACGGCGAGTGGCGTGGGATCCAGGTCAAAGCGATGCCCAAGGAGAAACAGGTAATCGACTTCGAGCCAACCGAGCAACGGCGAGACTCACTCCCCGGGACTGGTGAGAATGCTGTGGACGCGGAGGTGCAGGCGTTCCAAGACGATATTGAAAGCCGAGCGACCGACAACGGACAACACACACCTGAGCGGACGCCAACAGAGACTGATGGTGGCGCAGCGGGAGGTGGTGACGATGCGTGAGTACCTCCGCGTGACGCCAACATCCGAACAGCTCGATTCGGAGCGGCTGCCACAGGCACTGGAGAGCCTCCACAAACTGACCGCAACGGACTCCCCAGGGCTAGCCGACAAACTGAACCCGCTACATAGCGAGACCCCGCCCCGATTCGAATTTCTCGCGCTCAGCGAAGGTGCGGATGAGCCCGTTGAGTTCTACTACGGGGCCGACGACCACTTGGACACTCTCAAGAAGCGTCTCCGGTCGATCTATCCCGCGACGTTCGACATCGAACACGTCGAGGTCGACGTTGAATCCCGACTCGTGCAGCCTGTCGAATTCGACCGAGAGACCTTTGTCGATCAGTATGAGTCAGGCGGACTCCAGTACGAATTCGGACCTGACGAGCAATACGAACTGGCTACTGACGACGAGAATCAAACCGAGCTAGCAGACGCCGACTCAGCCGCGGATGGAGGAACGGACGCCGATCCGTCTGCCCACCGCATCATCGAGTTCGGAGACACCGCCCTCAAACTCGCCCCACCAGATACGATTCCCAGGGATGAGCCGGTCACGACGCTTACGAAACCAACGATGACATCGGAGGGAACGGTACTCGCCCGGCCAGCGACCGAGACCGTCTCCCCGCTCGGCGTCCGGTGGCAGGGCTCAGCGACCCGGAAACAGGACTGGATGTCTTCGCTTTCGCCGTTCACTGACGACGATGCCGACGAGAGTCCCGACGCTGTCGACCAGCCCGGCAGTGCGCTCGCGTCACTCGTCGATGACTTGACGGAGGCAAGCGCGCCAATCGCGTTCCAGGTCGTCTTCCAGCGACACGAGAGCTGGCAGGGCGATGCCGAACTTCGTAAGGAAGATATCATCGATGGCCGGGATACCTGGCCGCAGCGGTTTTTCGGACCAATCTTGGAGAGTGACGACGGTTCCGACAGCCGAAGCCGGGAGGAATTGCGTGGCACACAAGCAAAACGCGTCGGAGCCATCGAGGCGAAAAACCCGAAGCGCTCGTTCACCGCGAATATTCGCGCCCTTGGCGTTCCAGCCAGTGATGACGGGCGGGAGATACTCGACGAGCGGTTGCAGTCACTCGCGTCCGTTTTCGATCCACTCGACGGGCCGTACTACGAGGTGGAGGCCGAACGGGTGCGCGACAACGGCTTGCGGCAGGCCAAGAAAGAACAGCACGCACAAACCGCGCTACAACGGCTCTTAGGCCGTGAGATCACGACTGGACGTGGAAAGACCCGACCGGAGTTCGTGCTGAGTGGCCGAGAACTTGCGCACTTCGTCCTCGTCCCCTCCTCGGAACAGCTGACTGTCGAGGGGGCACGTGGGACGCGTGCGGAACAGCAGAGTCGGAATCCGTTGCCCCGTCCGCATCAGGACCTCATGAGTGAGTTTCGAGACGGGATGGCAATCGGGTATGCCCTCGACGACACCGGCGAGGCCGAAGACGTGCCGACACACATTCCACCCGGACTGCTGCCCACTCATTACGGCCGATTCGGAACAACCGGTTCTGGGAAGTCGAAAGCCCTCATCAACGATATGCTGTCGCTGTACGACAACACCGAGGGGCCGACGATCCTCATCATCCCGAAGAACGACGACATGGCCCAGAATTACATGCGGGCTCACGCGCGTCGGTTCGGAATGACCGACCTCGAAGCAAACGTCGTCCACTTCCCGATCCCGGACGTCCTCCCCGGGTTCTCGTTTTTCGATCTCGAACCGTCGATGGAGAGCGGACGGCGCCGCGAAGACGCCGTCCAACGGAAGGCCGACCACTACGAGGAGATTTTGAAGCTCGTGATGGGGACCGACCGCTACGAGCGGGCGACTGTGGCCCCGACTCTCATCAAGACACTCATCAAGGCACTGTTCGACGAGGAATACGGACGTGAGAACGGGCTGTACCGAGCGTCGACGGACTACTTCGCCCACCGACAGCTCGAACACGTCGTCGACCAGCTTTGGGAGGCCGGACCACCGAACGAAAACATCGGCGACGCTCCACGGTCGAGCGACGAGGAAGTCACGCGAACGATTCGACGGCAGCTCCAGTTAGATTCGAACACCTTCGCGAACGTGATGGGCGGCGTCGGAAACCGACTGGCCTACATCTCGCAAGATACGCACCTGCGGCAGATCTTCAATAATACCGAGAACCAGTTCGACTTTCGGGATGTCCTCGACGAGGATACGGTCATCCTCTTCGACCTCGGGGACCTCCGTGATGACGCCGCCCGGATAATGACCGGGGTGATCCTGACCAATCTCGATGCAGCCCTCAAGGACCGCAAACAGGCGCTCTCCCAGCACTCGGACGACTACGTCGTGAACCTGCTCGTCGACGAGGCAGCATCGGTCGTAGTCTCCGACATCATGAACGATCTCCTCGAGAAAGGGCGGGGATTCCGGCTCTCAGTCGGCTTGTCGATGCAGTTCCCCGAACAGATGGAGGCTGAAGGTGGGCGGAAGATCTACCTGAACGCCCTGAACAACATCGGCAGTTCGCTCATCGGGAAAATCAACGTCGACCGGGAACTGGCGCGAGCGATGGCCCACGAAGAGATGGACCCCACGGATTTCGCTAATCGGATTCGTTCGTTACCACGAGGGGAGTGGATCGCCAGCCTGCCGAGCCCGACGTTCGGTGAAACGGGGCCGTATCCGTTCAGTGTCGAACCACTCCCGATTCCACCGGGCCACCCCGAGAGCGAATTCCCTCTCACAGCGCGTGAAGAGGAGGAGTTCACTGAGACGCTCTCCGCGATGCACGAACACATCAGTGACAGACACGGTGTGCCAGCTGAGCTAGACACCGCAACAACGAGCACACCTGCCGACGGACACGATGTCCTCGATATTGCGAGCGATGACCTGGACGGTGCGATTGCGAAGGTTGTCCGGAGTCTCCAGCTTCGAGAAGGATGCCGTGATGAGAACGGCTGGGTGGCCGTCGAAGCAGTCGACGACGAACTTAGACGACACTTCGACGACGTCGACGCCGAACCGCCGTCGTATGATGCACTCGCGGACATTCGAGAACGATCACGATACCTCGATACGACTGTCGATATCGACGCCGACGAACTCCGAATCCGGCTCACTGAAGCCGGAGAGGAGGTCGCGATGCCCGATACTGGTGGCGTGCAGGCAGCTGGGGGGAGTGACCACGACGCAGCACTCCGCCAGATCGAAGAAGAGCTCACCGCACTCGGCTTCACGGTCTCGATCCTCGCACAGGATGGCAGCGAGAAACCTGACGCGAGGGCGAGCCACCCCGACGTTGCCGACCGATTCGCCATCGAAGTCGAAACGACGACACCCGAGAATCCCGCAAAGGTACTCACGAACCTCCGGAAAGCCCAAGAGGCAGGGGATATCCCGCTGTTTGTCGTTCGACCAGGAAACGACGAATCTGAATGGGCCGAGCGTGTCGACGGCATTCTCACGCCACCCGTTCGCACCCTCCAGAATGGTGAGACACGGTTCTACACGACCGACTCGAATCTCACGTTCAACGGCGGAGCGACCGAAGAAGGTGGGGTGACGGCCGTGCGACCGGCGAACGGCGACGAGAACGGGACTCAGAACATCTGGCAGCGTGATGGCGACGAGATCGTCCTTCGTGATGCTAGCGGGACGGAACACATCCGTGTCCCGTCGCTTTCGACCCTCTCGAAGGATCGCGTGCCAGCCATCTACAGCTACGACCACGCTGCCGACGAGTACGTCGTATACGAGCACGGTGAGCAACACATCTACGAGACAAAATCGGCGTTCGAAGATGACTGGATTCGCATCAAGAAGCCGTTCGTTCCGGAAAACGAGTTCTCTATCCCAGAGTATAGCCGCGACAGCTACGGAATCGTGATTCTTGGTGATGAGGGGTCACCGGTCGTCTACACGGACGGGACAACGAAACCTCTCGCAACCCTACTTAATCACTCAACCGTCCAGAATGAAGCTGAAGGAGACTCCGAAAACGACGACGAAGATAGTGGCCAAGCGGAGGATTCCTCAGAGCGAAATCCCCAGACTGGCGGGAGTGAGCCCGACCTCGAGGCGGACGATTTCGAATCGTTCGTCGATGTGTACGTTACCGAAGACGAGGACGCGAAACTCCCGAAAGATGATCTCTATAATGCGTATCGGATCTGGGCAATCAGACACGACAAAGACGTTCAGTCAAAAGCGTGGTTCTCCCGTTCTCTCGGGGATTTCGTGACCTATGACACGAGTCGGATTCGTCAAAACGGGAGCCGCGTGAACTGCTATACAGGTATTTCGCTCACGCCAGCAGGAAAGCAGTTGATCGAATGAGGAAAAATCTATGAGGCACTTGAATTCGAGACAACTCAACACAAAACCGACCGAAGGCGTGGCCGGTCAGGGGAAACAACCAGTGACAGCACGGGAAAAAGTGAACCTAGAGTTGATTCCCGGGTATCGACCGAGGAAATCGCAAGACAGAACCGCCGGTCAGGGCATCTGGGAAGGCCAACAGTATCTACCCCCAGATGACCATACGAAATCGCAGTACGGCGCCGCTGGTCAGGGGAAACTAAAGAGAGATACTCTCAACCGTATCAGTGGTCAGGGGAAAAATCACCAGACGGCGAAGCTGGTCAGGGGAATCGCTGAGCGAAAGCCAACTAGGATAGAACGGGGGGTCCCCGTTGGGACCAAGGGATTGGATCGAGACGTAGAGCAGCGTGAATTCTGTGCTGGCTCAGAGCCAGTGAGAGCCATGCGAGGTGCTGTATGAGAATGAGTGACCCGATCGTCGACGAGCCGGAGGCAATTCCGGAGACATTGCGCGAACGCAAGCAGTGGGTGTGCTGGCGCGAAGAGGAGCGAGACGGCAAGCCGTCGAAGATTCCGGTGACACCGGGGGCTAGGGGGTTCGCGTCATCGACAGAGTCGGAGACCTGGGCGAGTTTCGAGGCAGCACTTGAGTACACCGAGACGGCACACGCCGATGGCGTCGGATTCGTGTTTACCGACGGCGATCCCATCGTCGGCGTCGACCTGGACGACTGCCGTGATCCTGAAACCGGCGACGTCGACGACGCGGCGCTTGATATCATCGAACGACTCGACTCCTATACGGAGGTATCGCCGTCCGGCACCGGCTATCACGTCCTGATCACCGGCGAACTCCCGGAGGGGCGGAATCGCCGCGGGAGCATCGAACTGTACGACACGGCGCGGTTTTTCACCGTCACTGGTGACCACGTCGAGCGGACACCCACACGCGTTGCACGTCGACAGGACGCGCTCGTGGCGATTCACCGCGAGTACGTCCAAGACACCGAGAGTGACACAGCATCCGAGTCCGAACAGCGTGGTGGCGCTGACGACCAATCAACAACGATCGGGACAGCGGACGTCAACGTTGATCTCGAGGATGAGGAACTCCTCGAGAAAGCAACGAATGCGTCGAACGGCGAGAAGTTCGAGCGGCTCTGGAACGGGAATATGGTTGGCTACGACAGCCAGTCCGAGGCCGACATGGCGCTGTGCTGTTTGCTGGCGTTCTGGACCGGCGGCGACCGGACGCAGATGGAGCAGCTGTTCCGTCAGTCAGAGCTCCATCGAGAGAAGTGGGACGAGGTCCATTACGCCGATGGGTCGACGTACGGAGAGAAGACCGTCGAGCGAGCGATTGCGACCACCTCCGAGTTCTACGACCCGGACACCGCCGATGATACCGAAGACCGCGACACCAGCTCTGCCGAATCGTCTGCCGACGCCCGTGACGATTCAGAGCGGAGTCGCGCGTACCTGACCGAGAAGAATCGGCTGTTGAGCGAGCGCGTCGACGAACTCGAGGCGACGCTCGAACAGAAAACCGAGCGGATCGACACCCTCGAAGCAGAGATTGAGCGGCTCACCGACGAACTTGCCACCCGTGACCAGCAGGATGGGCAGTCCCAGGGCGAGCAAGCCGCTACCACAAGGGAAAGTAGTAGCGAGTCAGAGACACGATCCGTGTGGGGACGATTATTCGGCGGGCGTTCAGAGTAACGGTGCGACCGCGATGGAGCGTTTTTCACCCCGGTCAGGGGTGACGGGGTATCGAACTGCCCCGGAACAACATATGCATTCTGAGCGACAGCGCGACCCAAACCGTCGTATCGACCCCCTCCCAGCCGAGTCCGGCGCAGCGACAGCGCCATGGGCCGACCTTCGACTCGACGTCCCCAACGACCGGCGTGACGAGTCGATCGTGGCGTTCGTCGAGTGTGTCCTCGTCGAGCTCACCCACGAGGACGTCGGTGCCGAGTACCGGTCCTCGAACGCGTGGGGTACAACAATCGATCAGTACGTCGCCGCCGAGGCGACTGGCCAGCAGTTCATCAAGCGTCGGTACGACGAGCGCCTCGGGTGGGACGAGACGCAGATCACGCGTGAAGCGGTCCGCGACAAGCTGGTCTGGCAGCTCTCACGCTCCGGGTCGCTGGCAACGAATCGAAGCCACGCCAAGCCAGTCACCAAACCAGATACGTTCAGTGTGAAGCCCACGCAGCAACTGCGACCGGATTCAGGATACGAGGAGCGTTAACCAACAAATGCGAGAGACTTCGGAAAGTGTTGGTTAATCATAGTGAGAGCCTGAGTCATTCACCTGCCTGTCAGCTCTCCAGCCTGCGGGTTTGTCTGCGCCAGAAGGCGTGAGGCGCGCTCGAAACGCGTCCAGCGCGTGAGCTTCTATGACTGGACCTGATATCCTCGACGACACGACAGACGACTACGAACGACTCGAAACCGAACTCGTTGCCCAGGACCGGGATGCGGCCCGGGTCTCGACGGCGGACATCGACGAGCGGAGTGCCCGCCACCTCGTGAATGATCTCATCGAGGACGATATGGTGAGGCCGATCCCTGACCAGCGAGTCCTCGTTCACGACCCCAGTGGCGAGGCCTTCGACTCGATTATCCAACTCGCTGTATTCCATCGCGGCTGGCAGGCCGCCACCGACGCCGACCCGGAGGACGACTGATGCAACAGACACTCTCGGGGTGTGCGTTTTGCGAGGCCCGCCCCGGCGCAGAGATGGGCGTGGCGTATACGTGGGGGAAAGACGAACGGGTGACGCACCCGATCTGTGTCGACTGTGCCGTCCAAGAGCGGCCGGTTCCCGAGGAGCGCGATCACCACGCCTGCGATGGGTGTGGGCTCGTCGTCGACGTCCTCGCGGCACTCACCCGCTTCCGGGTGGAATTCGGCCATCTCGAGGGGCCGCTCCAGCTGTGTGCGCGATGTAGTCCTGGCGGGCCCGCAACGTATTGGACGCGCAATCTCGATCAGCATCTCGTCCGAGAGGGGGCGTGAATAAGTGACTCCGTGGAATCCCACCTACGTTTTTATATGACCCGAGGGCCTGGTTTCTGACAATGAGAACTGCTGAGTCGACCGCTCTGGATGCTGCCCTCGATCTCGACGCCCTCCAAGCTGTCCTCCGGGAGCACCCGATCCGGCTCGCGATTCTCTTCGGCTCTCACGCCACCGAGACGACCCACGCAACGAGCGATATCGATCTCGCAGTCGAGTTCGACGACCATCGGCCATCTGATCGGAACTACAACGACGTCTTCCTCGGGTTGAGTGCCGACCTCAGTCACGCGCTCGAGACGGATGACGTGGATCTCGTGGATCTCCACACGGTCTCGCCAGCACTTGCGGCAGCGATCTTCGAGAAGGGGATCCTTCTCGTCGGTGAGGAAGAACACGCGGCCGAGCTTCGCCGCCAGCTCACGCCAAGCGAGTCCGACCAGCAGTCCCCTCGCGACCGACTCGATGCGGCGCTGGACAGAATCGACGACCATCTCGGCGACGGTGATGCTGGGGTGCCAGCCGCGGGCGAGGCAGAGGACGACGGATGACGGACGAGGGATTGCCAGCGGATCGCCTCAACCGGATTCTGACCGCTGTCGAAACCATCGACGAGAGTTTGGGGGTCCTCGCACGGAAGCAGCAGATCGGTCGCGAGGACTACAAAGCTGACTCAGATACGCGTGATATCGTCGAGCGTCGATTCGTGAAGATGACTGAAGCAGCCATCGATATTGCCGAGGAACTCGTCAAACACGAGCGCGGGCAGCCACCGGCGAGTAATCCGGCATCGATGCGTTCACTCGGTGAGATCGGAGTGCTCTCTGGATCACTAGCCGAAGAGATGGCACAGGGCGCACGGTTCCGGAACGTGTTGTCCCACACCTACGGGAACATCATCGATCACGACGTCGTTTACAATGCGCTCCAAGACCTCGAGCGCTATCGAGCCTTCGTGCAGGCCGTCCGGGATTACCTCGAATCCACCGGTGTGCTTGACGACTGACGCCGTCAGAGCCAAACGGGATTGTCGGCTCGGGACTTGACAGCGAAAGCCTGCGAATCGGGGCTGAAGTGACGGCTGGCACTGTTGGGTGCGCTCCGAATACAGCGAACGCCCTCGGCCGCTCGACATCCCACGCCCCACGCTGCGCTCCTCGTGCCTCCGGTGCTAGCGGGGTCGGGGGGACGACCGAGACGGCCTCGCCCTTTCTGAGTCCACCAGGACGTCGGCTGGGTCACCGAGCGTCGAGGGCGGATAAACAGGTGGTTCGATACGGCCCGCCCCGCTCGCCGCTGCCGCCCTCCGCGTCGCTCGCGACCGACCATTCCGGGCGTGCGGGCGCTCTCCGCACCGCCCGCGCCCGTTCCGGGCTAAAATGGATGTGCCCTCGACGCCAGCGGGTATCCCCGTCGGTTGCGCCCCTTGCGGGCTTTCGCGTTCCAGCGCTTGGTGCCGCCTGCGCTGTCGCGCGCCACACCGCGGCGCGCGTTCGCGGCGACAGTCGCCCTGGACACGAACCCGCACATCGGGCCGGACACGAGCGGGCATATCCCGCTGGCCGCTCGCTCCGGGCGGGTCGGCGCGCGGTGCTGGCTGGTCGTCCGCCTCGGGCGCGCTCTCGCTCGCGCCCAAGGGCGCTCGCGAAGGCGCGAGCGAGAGCGCGCAGACGAGTCTGTCGGTCGGTGTCGTCGATGAGAAATCCGCGATGTTGTAGCATCGCGGTGTCGGGCGCTGAGCGCCTTCAGGAACCTGTGAGTTCCAATGTCAAGTAAGAACGTCACCACGGATGTAGTTTCGGTCGATGAACAGGCTTTCGAGAAACACGATGACGCGGAAGTCGACGAGGATGGGTTCGAGGTCGTCGACGAGACCCCGGAGTTCCGGGCGACGGTCGACATGGAAGTGCAGGCGAAAGTCGATTCCAACCACCCAGACGCGCGGGTCGAGGAAGGCCCGGATCACCTGTTCGGGAAGACCCTCGAACAGGAAGAGCGCATCGAGGCACGGGAGGCCGAGCTGGAGCACATCAGTGCCCAAGCGGAACTCAGTCAGCAGGAAGGACGCGCGAAGCGGACGCGGGAGGTCGTCGTCGATCAGTGTGGCCGGGACGAGCCCGAACCGGTGGAGCGCACGGATCCCCGAGAGAAACTGACACAGGAGGAACTCGCGGAAGTGAACAAGCAGGCGATGCGGATCAGCGACGAAGTGCAGGGCGGCTGGTCAAGAGCGGTCGTCGCCAAGCAGCTGGCCGAGAAGGTGCAACGCGGCCAGGACGTGACAAAGGCGGTGCTGGAGACGTTGGACGAGCAGAAGGCGGTCCCCGGTGCAATCGTGCCCATCGCGGATGTGCCGGACGTCCCAGTCGGGGAGGTGACGGTCGAAGGAACTGTGCAGACCCTTTGGGAGCCGAGCAGTAGCGCCATTCAGCAAGTCGGGCTCATCGAGGATGAGAGCGGCCGAACGAAATTCACGGTCTGGGAGAAGAGTCGGAAGACGATAGTTCGAGAAGGGCAGACGGTCAGATTCAGGGCTGTGAAGAAGAATTGGTACCAGGGTCGGTGCAGTCTCGCAATCACGGGCTGGAGTCGGATCGAATTCCCAGAGCGCGGCCGCTGGTGGGAATAGCCGGGGCGACGCGCCCCTTTTTTGCTGGTGTGTACGCGGTCACCGCCACCTCCCACCACCTCCACGGTCCGGGCTGCTCACGGCGCCAAGGCGCCGTTGCGCGGCCGGGCTTTCGCCACCGCAATCCATCGGTGTCAGCGCCGTCCCGCGGGGGTGTGTATGTGCCCCCTGATGGGTGAGGGGCACTCCGAGAGACGCGATCCACGAGAGTCCCCTCGTGCGTATCCATGGCAACAAGAGACATCTACGAGACGACGTTCGACGAAGACATCCAGACCGACACGAAGTCGAATCAGTGTCCCGAGTGCGAGGGTCGGGTCACCACAAATGCAGTCGAAACCGTCTGCGAGGAGTGTGGGCTCGTCGTCGAAGAGCAGCGGATCGACCACGGACCAGAGTGGCGAGGATTCGACGACGAGCGGGAGCGCACGGGCGCTCCGTTGACGGCAGCGCGGCACGATCGGGGGTTGTCGACGGAGATCGGCCGCGGAACCGATGCAAACGGGAACGAACTCCCCAGCCAGAAGCGACGCCGACTCGCCCGGATGCGACGTGAACAGACACGTGGGCGGTTTCAGTCCAAAGCTGAACGCAACCTCGCACACGGACTCGGTGAAGTCCGCCGGATCAGTAGTGCGCTCGAGCTATCCGAGACGATCCGTGACCAGGCGTGTCGGCTCTTCCGGAGCGCCCAGAACGAGGACCTCCTCCGCGGGCGGTCGATTGAGGCGATGGCCGCCGCGAGCGTCTACGGGGCCTGTCGGTGCAACGGGCGGCCGCGAACGCTGGACGAGGTTAGCGAGTCGGCACGCCTCGAGCAGTCGCGAGTCACAAATGCCTACACGACGCTGAACACGGAGCTTGCCCTGCCGGCCCAGCCCGTGACGCCCAGTGCATTCGTCCCGCGATTGGCATCGGAGCTCGAGGTCTCCGATCAGATCCGGCAGCGGGCCCGGCGGTTGGCCGAAGCGTCCGAATCAACCGGAGCCACCACGGGGGTTCGGCCGTCTGGATTTGCCGCAGCCTGCCTGTACAAAGCCGGGCGCGAACAGGGACGGTGGCTCACCCAGTCGGACGTCGCGGAGGCCGCAGATGTCTCACCGGTCACCGTGCGAACCCACCGCGACGCGCTGGACGAACTGGCTGTGTAGAGCCCACGCTGTTGATTTTCGGTTGTATGCATGTGGGCTGATTGATGTGAGAACTACCATTTAAACCTGAAGGCGAAGCATGATACGGCCAGACCACTCTATGAGCGACCAATACGCCGACTACGAAGCCCTCCGGCCCATTGGCGAAGCGACCCACGTTCCCGACGACCAGATCGCCAATGGTGGCGAGCCCCGGCGGCAGCGATCTGGGAGCGGTGACGCGGGCTATCCAGACGACCCGACACCTTCGGAGGCCGAGTGCGAGTCTTGTGAGGCGTCGATCCCCGCCGGCCAGTCGAAGTGCCGGTTCTGTCTCACGAATCATCTTGATGTCGACGACGACCAGGAATCATCAGATGCCGAACAGACACTCCTCCACATCGTCCAGGTGCTCGTCGAGGCAACAACATTCTACGGCGCCGTTGCAAAGGGATCGGCTGCGACCTCTCTCCTCGCGAACTCGGATTCCGATCCCGCGGTCGATGACTGCCAGCTCATCTACGATCTCGATGAGGCGCCTGCCCGACAGCTTGCCGACCAGTGGCCCTCGCTCCCCTCAGCGGTACGGGTCACGTCCGACTGTGGTTCCCAGCTGCTCGCGACCGCTCGTAACCGAACACCATGGACAGAAACAACGCAGTCGCGCCACGTCGACGAGCACGCGACGTTCCTCTACGACGAAACCGGAAGTGGGATTCGCGGCGAAGATCGTCTTGCAAGCCTTCGTGAGGACGCAGACGATGACCTCTGGCTGGTGCCAGCGATTGCGCTCCATCGATCCATCGCAGAGACCAATACTGAACATCCACGACGCGAGCGCCCGAATAGAGAGCCCCTCGAGTGTCGGGAGTGCGATCGGGAGACCGAGCATCGATTCCACGAATTCGAGACCGTCCCTGACGACGAGTGGAGTGGCCAGCCCATGTGGGACTGTCAGCGGTGCGGGACGCCCCGCTACGGGCCAGAACTTGACGCAGGACAGTAGAGGCAGATCTATCGAATCCTCACCAGCTGATACGTTTTGTTCCCTCACCGGCCAGTACAGTTCAAGGAGTGACCGGATTCTACCTCCAAACAAACACCAGAAGATCCCCCGAACACATTAGGTAGGTGAGATAGTATCGACCGTACAGGCTATCCGGACGAGGTGAAAAACAGCTCATGGAACTCAGCGAGCCCGGGCAACTTGCGTGCCCCCAGTGCGGCCACCTTCTCAGGGACGAACCCGAGGAAGTTGTCCCAACAAAGAGGGAGGCTCGGCAGCCAGCGGACGAAGACGACAGCCCAATCCGCATCCCCTTCGTCTGTCCCACGTGCAAAGCGCCGCTTTCAATTGTGATTGAAGGAACTCCAGAAAGCGGAGTAGCTGTCAAGATGGAGGACCCCTGCGAAAGCTAGCGGCACTTTGACTGAGCTCCGACCCCATCCAGCTTGATCGGAAGGAACAATCACCACCTGACGGTTTCAACAGCATTACAAACGACAATCAGAGCCACGCGTTCTATGACGCTGTTGAATCATCGGCCTTTGACCACCCCAGTACCTCTTCACGCACGCTGGGGACTTAGCAGGCTTTCATCCCATCAGAACCGTAGAGACGGTATCAGATTAACCACCAGACCTTGATCTCAGTTCGAATCCGTTGGGTAACGGAAAGCCAGCTCGCGACCACCCCGGCTGCCCTGCTGACTTCCTGTCGGTGTTTTTTCGCGCCGAGAATCGGCGGAGGCGCACACATGGATCCACGAGATACCCCCGGCTACCGGCTACACCGCGCGCTCAGCAACCTCACTAGTATCGACAGCGACCAATTGGAGCCCGCCGACCGAGAGCGAATCAGCACAGCAACGACGCTCCTCAATCAGGTGAGTCTCCTCACCCGACCGGATGCGACAGCGGACGGTGACGCCCACGAAGAGTCCTGACCGCACGACGCGTCGGCAATGCGGCGTCCTGTGGCCGCCCCAGCGTGAGCAGTTGTTTACCCCCTGAGGAGGTGCGGGGGCACGAGAACGCTCCCGAGGACAACCCATGGCAACACTCCAAGCAGCGACGACATCGACCGGCGCGCTCGTAACGGACCCACAGGCCGTCCGCCATCTCTGTGAGAACCACTGCTTCGGGACGCTCAACTGGGAGGTGGACGACGACAGCGAACTCGTCATCTGGGGCTACGACAGCTTCGAGGTGTACGAAGCCCGTGAGAACGGGCTTCCCGACTACGACGGCGGCATCGTCACCCACGAGTTCCTCCGGTCGCTTGCGGAGTATCTCGAACCGGACGAAGAACTCGACATCCAGACAGCCGGGTTTACCAAGTGCCGATTCCCGGTGCTCGCCAAACGGTACGTCGTTCGCGACGGCGAGGTTCTGTACGCGGACCTCAGCGGCCTCGAGCCGATCACCGAGTAGCTGCTGGCCAGCCGCCGCTTGTGCATAGAAGAGTATATCGGGGGCCGAAGGGGGTGAGCCCCCTCGCGGGGGCCGGTCGTGAAACCATGTCCGAACAATCTACCGACGACCCGTTCGAAGACTGTGAGCTAGACCCCGAGGCGATCCTCGGAACACGAACCTACGAAGACGTCCTGTTCACCGAGGAAACCGAGACGCCCGTGAACGTCCTGACCGGTGAGACACCCGAGCATTCGCAAGCCACCGTCGACGAAGCTCGAGCCTTCGCATCGTGTATCGACACCGACACACCCCAGATCGCCCTGTCGGCATCGGTCGAAACACAGATCGAGACTGCGAGTAAACCGTACACCGCCGCCGCGTTCTTCCACTTCAAGGCGACCGGATCGCTCCAACGCCACCGCGCCTACCACGCCGCCTACAAGTCGGATGCGTTCACGGTTGCGTTCGAGGCAGACTACGCAACCGGCGATCTGACGATCATCGTCAAGAAAGTGAGTGAATCGGAGCGAGACAACTACTAGCAAGCGCTGCTTCCGGCGGCGTTTATCGAGCGCCGGCGATGGGTGCCGGCGCACCCAGGAATGAGGCAGCGTGCAGTCAGGGGCGTCGGCAGCCCGAGGTGACAACCGATGCATATAGTCATTTACACGCTCGTAGAGGCATCGACAGAAAACGACGCACTCGCCACCGGCAAGACGGTGTTCGATCGACTCGTCGGCGCCGTGCCACACGCCGGCGCCGTCTTCGACTACTACGTCGCGTTCGATGAAGAAGGGACATCGGTCGCCGGCTCGGCCCGATGGGGTGACCTGCCGGTCGCGGCACCTGTAGACTCCGATGAAGGCGGAGAACTGCTTGAACGCGGTTGGGAGGCAACCGAAGCGGAGTTCCAGCGGAATCTCGACCGGGTGAAGGAGGCACTCGGTGACCTCAGCGATGAAGAGATTATGCGCGACGAGGATCTCGCCCGGCACGCCTTCCACCAGGTCGGCGCGTACGACGGCCCTTCCGTGTTCCTGTACGACGAACACGGGAGTGGCATTCGGCATCGCGGCCAGTTGGACCGAATTCTCGACGAGAGTGACGATCTCTGGATCGTGCCCGCCGACGTCCACTTCTAACAGATGCCCCGAATCACAAACTGGCGGCGCGAGAGCCGCACTCCGACGCTTGCGTACCGGAATACCGAGACTGGAGCCCGAGCCGTTTTGCATCGGGCACCGGACTCGTACCGATACAAATGGCGTGGCGCGATTCTCGTCGACGGCTATCCGGTGTGGTCGCGTGGATGCGAGACGAAAGAGGCGACCAGGTTCCGGGACATGCTCCGAAAGAGGACAGCGCCCGAGCTGAGCTGTCCGGAGTGTCCGAACGACGACGTTGTCGTCGGCCAGAAATCAGCTGATGGCGCGAACGTACAGCGGTGGTTCGACTGTCCCGACTGTGGCTACGAAGGTCGTTCGAAAATCGTCTACGGCGCTGAACGGTGAGGAAGAGAGCGTGACTGCGGTGAGTCTATTTTTGGGCCAGGAAGGGTGGCCCACCCCGATCGGGCCAGATTCAGATGAGTTTGGAAATCATCGACCGCCACAGCGAAGCATTGTTTGAGTTCCTCTGGTGTCCCGTCTTCGGATACGAGGTGTTCAGTCATATTCCGTACGAGGGCGTGTTCTGCAGGAACTGCAACACGCAGGTCGAACTCCAAGAGTCCCGAGAGACACGCGGCTACGAAGAGGCCATCCTCGCCTGCTTCGACACCCACTCAACGTGGAACCTCCACATCGAGGAGAAGCTCCGACGCGACCTGCCCGACGGGTCGGCGCGAGTGAAGATTCTCGGCGCACCGGGCGCCTACGAGGTCGACTGGTGGAGCCCCGAACCCGGCGACGACTGGGAGCCGGTCGAACGTGGCGAGTTCGACGACATCGACGAACCTGCGGAGATCTCCCACCTCGCGTAGGGGGAACGCAGTCACCGTGGCCGTTTTTCACCCCCCGAGGGGTGCGGGGGTGCTCGAACGAGCAGCTCCCGAACAGACCGATGAGTAGAACAAGCGACACACACTCGATCGAACAGACACGTCCAACAGGCGACCGCGACATCGTTTACGTCGGGTACCGACGTCGAGGAGACGCCATCGTGGAGAAACGCCCCGGACAGGAACGGCTCACGCCAGAGCGGAGCCTTGAGCTGGTGAATCACAGTCCTTCGGGCTTCGAATGGGGATATGGTGGTAGTGGGCCGGCGCAACTCGCGCTCGCGCTCCTCCTCGACTACACCGAAGATGAGACGTTCGCCCTCGACCACTACCAGAAGTTCAAAACTGAGGTCGTGAGCCAACTGGACTGCGCTGGGTCCGACGAGTACTGGCGACTCACCGCCAGTGAGATCGATGCAGCGCTTCACGAAACGCCTGACGAGCCGCTCGCACCGACCATCTAAGCACCAATCATCGAGAGCAATCCATGTCAGAACACACCCAGCCATCTCGTGCGGATGTCGAATCGGCCGAATCCAGTGAGCAGCCGAAACAAACGGAGTACGTCGAGCGCAGTGACGTCGGCGTCTCCCTCACCGTGAAACTCAAACGGGGAACCGATACCCGTGATCAGGACGAGGTAATCGCGAAGGCGAAAGGCAAGACCCTCGAAGACGCCCGTGAGGATATGGAAATCCTCCGGGAGTACATCCACGATCTCGCTAAGGACGCTCGCCAGATCCAACCCGAGGAAGAAGACGAGTAGCGGCGAGTGCTGTTTTTCGTCGCCTCAGGAGTGGCGGAGGCGATCATCAGTGAGCAACTCTGACGTTCAATCGACAGACGCAAGCGAGCTTTCACCAGAACAACGGTTCGAACCCCCGAATACGCGTCTTATCAACGCTGGTATCGTGACGATTCACGACATGGAGACGCTGCGAGCCTGTGTCGCCTACGAGAACGCGAATCAGCAGCGCGTTCAGATCCTCCGCCGGCTCGAATACCGGGCCAGCGAAATCCGTTCACAGAACGACTGACGCGACAGCCGGGGGCTGTTTATCGGAGCCTCAGTGGGTGGAGGCTCGAATGAGATGAGCGATCGACCCGAGATCGAGATTCAGCGACAGACCGCGTTCGGTGACGATGGCCAGCTCGAAGTGACCGAAACAAGCGTCGAAACGTCACTTGAGGACTTCGGTGCTGACGTGGATCATCGTGACCGTGACTCACGGCTTGACCGACCCGAGGCGAGTGAGTTCGGCGTCGACGACCGGCCCGAAGTCGAACGGTCGTCCGAGGGCGATCAGGCCACGCTCTTCGCTGATACGGCCGAGGACCAGCAGACGCTCGCCGGCGACGATGCGGCCGCTCGCTGTCTCTTCGAGGAGTAGAACTATGACACGACTCACCAATTGGACGCGAGAGAGCCGTACACCGACCCTAGCGTACCGACATACAGAGACCGACGCTCAAGCAGTCCTGCACCGAGCACCAGATTCGTACATCCACACGTGGCGGGCCGCGATTCTCGTCGAGAGCTACCCGGTGTGGTCGCGCGGCTTCGCAACGAAGGACGCCACGGCGCTTCGGGACGAACTCGAAAAGCGCCCCCAGCCTGCGCTCCGCTGCCCAGAATGCCCGAACGACGAGGTCGTCGGCGGCCAGAAGAGTGCCGACGGTGCGAAGGTCCAACGGTGGTTCGAGTGCCGGGAGTGTGACTACGAAAGCCGCTCAGCACTTGTCTACGGTCCCGAGCGCTGATTCTCAACAGGGAAGCAGACGACGAGGGGAAGACGCAGTGGACTCGACCTGACCGGTGGGTTCAAGACGATGCGTAAGGAATTCTTACGTAGAGTCACTCATGAGTACTGACGACCCGGAAGTCACGACGGTGACCTCGAAGGGACAGATAACCATCCCAAGTCGGCTACGCAAACAGTTCGGCCTCGAACAGGGGACGAAACTGATGGTCGTTCCGACGGACTACGGCCTCGTGCTGAAGAAACTCGAGCTCCCCTCCGTCAAGGAGTTCCAGCAGCGTGTCGAGGAGCGTGCTGAAACGGTCGACCTGTCGATGGAGGAGGTCAACGAGCTGGTCCACGAAGCGCGGGGCGCCGATGAATGAGAGCCGTTCTCGACACGAACGTCCTCATTTCGAGTGTCATCTCCACGGGTGTCCCCCACGAAATCGTCGTCAAGGGGTTTAGCAGCGAGTATCAGATCGTCGTCTCCGTCGCGACGCTCACAGAGTTTCGAGACACACTGCTCAAATACCCAGAGAAGTTCCAGATGGACGAGGAAGACGTCCAGGAGGAGGTCGAAACGATCCGCTACTTCGCGGAGTTCGTCGACCCGGACGAAGAGATCACGGCGGTCGACGACGATCCCGATGACGACAAGTTTCTCGAAGCTGCCGTGGCCGGGAATGTCGATTACATCGTCTCCGGCGACCGCCACCTGCTCGATCTCGATTTGTTCCGGGGGATCGAGATTGTCGAGCCCAGAGCGTTCTACGAACGCCTCACGACCCAGTAAGCCGCTCGTGGCCCATAGGAAATAATTCGGGCGACAAAAACCCCTCGTGAGAGTGCTCGTCTGGGAGGTTTTTCGACCCCCAGCAGGGGTGCGGGGAATCCGAACGCCCGCGTTCAACCGATGGAGACGAACTCGACTACCGGCCCACGAACAGTCGTACAGGATGCGAATGAACGATGCCAGACGAATGCAGACCGCGTCGAGTACGTTGGAGTGCGCGTCGATGAAACGCCAGTGGTGCTGAACCTCACCGATCACGAGCGCCTCACCCCGGATCGAAGCCTCGAGCTCGTGCGACATAGCCCAGCGGGATTCGACTGGGGCTACACCGGGAGCGGGCCAGCGCAACTCGCCTGTGCCCTCCTGCTCGATTACACCCACGACGAGAGCGTCGCCCAGCAACACTACATCCAGTTCCGAAACAAGGTGATCAGTCAGTTGGTGTGTGATGGCCCGGCTGACTGCTGGCATCTCACCGGTGACGACATCGAGGCCGCCCTCGCCGAGCTCGAGGACCACCACGGCCTCACGCCGGATGGTGGGAAGCCGTCGCCGTCGCTGCCGGCGAACTGGAGTGCGGTGGGCCGAGCAGATCAGACGGTCTTCCAGCGCCGGGACATCGACCACTACGTCGTCCTCGGCGACGGGAGCGAGGAGTGGTTGATCATACTCTGCGCGCAGGGCGACCGGGCGTATCCCGCCCCGCTCGACCATCGAACCCTGCCGGTCGAGAACGACCCTGCTCCTGCCGTTCAGGAGCTCGTCGCTGAGAGTAACGACCTCGTCGAGCCAGAGGAGGACACCTGATGGAGAACTTCCGATTCTCGCGAGCCACGTACCGGCTCATCGAACGCGCCGTTGAGGCGCTGGAGCGCATCGGCCAAGAACTCGAGCGATACAACGACCGGCACGAGCGAACAACGGAGGAAGCCAGAGATGAGACGAATCCAAACGAATCATGACCGGCAAAGCGACGCTCGACGACTTCGATGCCGAGACATCGTCCGGTGAGTCCCGCTCGCTCACATTGGAAGAACGACTTCTCAGCCCGATCTCCCCGTCCATCGGTTTGCAGGTGATTCCCGGCCGCGGTGATCCGCTCTCCCTCCAGAATCGAGGGATGGAACGGTATCTCTTCCGCGACGCGCACGACCGGTGGTTCATCCTCCAACCCTCAGCGAAAGACTCAGAAGAGGCGTACGTCCGCTGGGTGTATCTCCCAGCAGACCGGCCCGAACGGCTGGCGCAGTCGGCGCTTCGTCGACGGACGGTGATCGGGTACGACTACGTCCGGCGGTCAGCCGCACCCGACCCGATCAGATCGACGGTGACGGCAATGTTCGTCACGGAGCGCTGGCCCGAGACGACCTACGAGTGTGGGTCCTGCGAGGCGCTGTTCGACACGGCACGAGACCATGCCCTCAACTGCTGGGACGCCCATCCCTGGGTACCGAATCCTGAGCAGGTGCGCCGGCGACGTCAGGCCGACGAGTGAGATCGGGAGCTGAAGCCGGGTATCGAGGCTGTTCAGACGATTAACCAACAATTCTGGACTCTCGGAGCTGGTGTTGGTTAATCTCTGACTGCGGCTCTGTTTTTCGTCCCTCCGAGAGGGTGCAGGGCGGCCGGATTCGCCCTCGTACGGTCCTTACTCATGTCGCTCGAAATCAGTCCCAGTAGCAGCAGTGCGCGTGTAATTGCGGCTGCCAGACAAGCCGACAGCGTGGCGTTCCTCCATCGAGCGCCGTTCGCGCTCGACGCGTACAAGCTCGGCTTCCTGTCGGGATTTCGTGAAGACTGTAGCTATCAGCAGTCCCAGTATCAGGACCTCAACATCCCCGTTGGAATGCTCGACAACGATTTTCGGAATCCCGACCTAGATCGGTACGTCGCCCGGTTTTTCCAGCACGAGCCCCAGGTCGGCGTTATTGGAGACGTGTACGAACCCGACGACGTCGACGAGTACGTGGCCGCAGCGCGCGAGATCCAGGCGAGCTATCCCGATTCGAACCTCGTCATCGTCCCGAAGTGCCGCGAGGTGATCGACATGATTCCAGACGACCTCGTGCTCGGCTACTCGCGAGGCTACGCCGATCGATTGGCTCACGAATTCTCTGATCCGACCGACTGGCGTGGCCACCGTGTTCATATCCTCGGTGGCAGCCCACCCAAACAGCTCGACGTCATCGAGCAACTGACCCGACCAACGCTCACAGACGAGCCACCGGCCGACATCGTCGGTCTCGACTGGAATGGCTTGCATCGCGGGGCGCAGTTCGGTGAGTTTTGGACCCCCGACGGCTGGGACGACAGCGGTCGCGACGCCGACCACGTCACGGTTCGCAATACGGTCCGTCACAGTCTCGCCCGCCTCAAGGCGTTCTGGCAGTCCCACGGCGTTTGGCCCGACTCGACACCGCAGCACGGCTCCCTCGAGGTCGAGTATGAGGGCCCGTCACCGGGCGATCTCGATGGTGCTGCGTGTACCGAATGCGAAGCGAACGTCTGGACGACCCGACGCGGTCCATTCGTCGCCGAGTACGATACCGGCGCAGTCTGTGGCTACTGCAGTTACGTCTGCTACTTTGCCCACCGCCATCGAAATAACCTCGAGGAGATCGCCGGCGAGCAGAGCGTCTCCCTCCCACCTGCGTGACGCCGCGATCGGTTTGTCATGCCCTCCAGAGAGGGCGAGGGCTCCAAAAGAGAGTCCTCAGGTGATTATCCGTGAGTCAACAACAGCGTCCGAACGACGTCTCGATCGACAACATTCCAGTCGACGTAGCGAACACCCAATCAGGTGAGGTCGATCCTGTCGAGGTGCCCGAAGAGATCGAATCGATCACGCGTGGGCTCGCCGGTGAACAGCCACCGACGAATCCGCTCGTCGTCCTGAAAGCGGCTCGCTGGTGGTACATCCATGGCGAGGGCGGGACCGACCCCGCGTTCCAGTGGGCGATCGAGTGGGTGCGACACCTCGCGACCGACACGCCCAGTGACGTCGACCGGTTCGACGCGTTCCTCGAGTACCTCGTTACGGTCGGCTTCGCTGACGAAACGGAATCGCTCCGATAAACGGTTCTCCCCCATTCACACCGTGGGGTATTCGACCGGACAATA
This sequence comes from Halosimplex yunnanense, assembly GCF_054504345.1. Taxonomy (NCBI): domain Archaea; kingdom Methanobacteriati; phylum Methanobacteriota; class Halobacteria; order Halobacteriales; family Haloarculaceae; genus Halosimplex; species Halosimplex yunnanense. Next base: position 48,340 of record NZ_JBTJEL010000025.1, read on the forward strand.
CCCGATAGAAGCGCTGACGGCAGTGAGTAGTGCAGACGGAGTGAGAGTCACTTAGAGCTGGTAGCAGGCGACATCTTCTCCACCACAGGTCGGACACGTCTCGGTATCTGCCGAGAGGGCCGTGCCACAGTGGCGACACTCATACAGGGTGGACGTGGCGGATGTGCGAGTGCCAACGACCCCGCGAAGCGTTTCGACGAGACCCATCTATTTGGCGGTAGTGACGCACCCGTTGTTAATTCCATCCCCTGACAGCATCCCCGTCATAAACCCTGCAGTCGCGCCGTCGTTTGTTGTGCGCCCCCGAGGGGTGCGGCGCGTCCCGACCTGACGGAGACGTCGTCGTACTCGACGTGATGCAATCCATGATGACAGCTAGTGAGCTGTCGGTCTCGTTCGATGAGACCGACACCCGACACGACGAGATGCACAGTACCATCGAAGACTGGATCGACGAGCTCGTCGCAGACGTCGACGAGGCGAAAGCCAGCCAGCAGTTCCAGGAATGGCTCGACATCCAGAGTCGGTTCCACGACTACTCGCATCGAAACACACTCCTCATCAAACTCCAGTGTCCCGAGGCGACCAACGTCGCGGGCTACAACACCTGGCGAAACGAGTTCGACCGGCACGTCCAGAAAGGCGAACAGGCGATCTGGATCTGGGCCCCGATCATCGCGAAGCAGTGCCCGGAGTGTGAGAACTCGCCCAGCTACCACGAGCAAAGCGACTGTGACTACGACGAGACAGCGCCCGAGGACTGGTCGAAAGGCCTCGTCGGCTTCAAACCCACAGCTGTGTTCGATGTATCCCAGACTGAGGGCGAGCCACTACCCGAGCTGGAGACCGAGGCGACGGGGGATGCCGACGACCTGGTGCCCGTACTCCTCGATGCAGCGGATGCACTCGATGTCGAGGTTCGTGTCGTCGATGCGGCCGAGTGGGACCATGGCGACGCGAAAGGCGTCTGCAAACACCGGACCCTCCACGAGTGCCAGCCCGTCATCGAAGCGAAAGCTCGCCCGAATCAGGCCGATCTCGCGGTCACGTTGATTCACGAGTACGCCCACGCGCTGCTACATTTCGACGTCGACGACGATACCGAGAGGGCGAAACGTGAGGTCGAAGCTGAAGCCGTCGCGTACATCGTCGGCCGGTATTTCGACCTCGATACGAGCGGCTCAGCGTTCTACCTGGCCGCGTGGCAGGACGACGATGTAGATGCAATTCAGAATCGGCTTGGTCGAATCGGTTCGACCGCTGAGGAACTCATCGAAATCGTCGACGGGTAACGAGTCTGTATCTATCCAGAAGACGAAGTAGGAGAGGTTTCCGCTGTCGTGCGTTTCCGGAGTTGTTTTTCTCGCCGCAAAGGGTGGCGGCGTGACCGAGTTCGTCACGTCGGACAGAACCCGAACAATCCATGTCCGAACAAAACGAGACTGAAGAGACGGACCAAGACGGAAACGAACGAGATGAGTTCGCTCCCGATGGCGGCGTTGTCGCCACCACCTCGACGGCCACTACTCCTGGAGGAGATATCCAGCAACCGTCGGTTAGCGATGAAGCGCCCCAGGAAGACAGTGATCCCCGTACCGAGCGTGCTCGAACAGAGGAGATGGATGTCTCGTTGCTCAGGAAAGGTGGTGTGTACGAGGTGCAGTCGGCGTCGGAGAACACCTACGAAGTCGACGTCGCGAGCAAGACGTGTACGTGTCCAGACTTCACGAAACGCCAGCCGAGCGGTGGCTGTAAGCATCTGCGGCGGGTCGACATCGAAATTCGAGATGGAACCGTCCCACGCCCCGATGGTCGGCTTCCGGCGAGAGTAGGCGTGACGGAACAACTCGCAGAAGCAGTTCACAATCTTGACCGAGAGATAGAAGAGCGGGAAGCGAAACGTCGAGAGCTCCAGACAGCACTGCTGGTTCTCGAAGAGTATTCGAACTAAGGAACGGAGAAATGCGGTTAACCAACGAAAGCGAGGACATCCGGGGAACTTTGGTTAATCCTTCTGGGAGTTAGGAGTTGAGTTAGACGCACGTCAGACACCATCGTTTCCACTAATCCACTGACAAGATTCGGATGAAGAGTTACGGCCCAACACTCTCCCCCCATCGTTTCCAGTAAATCTAGAATCAGAGCGGAAGCGGTACCCGCTAAAGCTGATTTCACTAGATTCCTCCTCTAGTAAATTATTGTGTTTTCGAGGCTACGGACCAATTGAAAGATAAGGGTGATAAAACTTTCCACTAGTTCAGCATTCTTTCTGGCCTTGTCGAATACCTCTACGCCTATTACTGGAAATAGTGGGGAGGGGGTGTTCCGATACCCTCTGTATTATTGCTATCCGCCTTCCCCCGATTACATTCTATCAACCGATTAGTGGAAACGGTGGTGTGGGGTCCTTTTATAAAGAATCGTTTACTGGAAATACTGGAACCCGGTGGACTCTATTCTGATCTGTTCCGTGGTTCAAGGGGGCTGTGATTTACTGGAAACGGTGGGGTGTGGCGGCCATCAGTACGACCTCGTCCTTTACTGGAAACGGCGGGGTGTCTCTCTTCACGAGAACAGAATCTGGATCATTTCGCTCCTCCCCCTTCAATACCAAACCCAGTGATATCCCTCTTTATCGGAAACAGCGGGGTCTTCATCCGATACCGGAACGCGTCCCCCATGGTGGTTATACTGGAAATAGCGGAAACGACGGTCGTAACCATTATCATGCCACAATGAATCATCAAGGACATCATGGGTCCTCGGTTCCAACCCGACGATACGCTCTATAAACGACGCAACACGCTCAAGGTAGAGTACGTCCCGGATGACATCGTTGGACGGGATAACGAGATCGAAGAGTACGAAGCCGCCCTTCAGCCAATCATCAATGGGGAGTACCCTGACAATATTTTCATCTACGGGAAGACTGGTGTCGGAAAAACTGCCGTCACGAACTTCCTTCTCAATGAACTTCGGGACTCCGCGGAACACTTTGCTGTCGACACTGCCTTCGTTACCGTCAACTGTGACGGCCTTAGCACGAGTTACCAAGCCGCAATCAATCTTGTCAACAATCTCCGTGACCCCGAAAACCACATCGCCGAGACTGGGCACCCGCAGTCCAAAGTCTATCGTCTTCTCTGGGACGAACTCAACAAACTCTCCGGGACAGTCATCATCGTCCTCGACGAGATCGACCACATCTCTGACGATACGTTCCTCTACCAGATCACGCGTGCCGACAACAACGGATACATCGACAACATCCAGCTCGGTCTCATCGGCATTAGCAACGATTCGACATTTCGAGAGCAGCTCGATGCGAAGGTTCAGTCATCGCTCTGTGAAACTGAGATTTCGTTCCCGCCATATGGAACAGAAGAACTCCAGAAGGTGCTCGAACAGCGGGCCGAAATCGCGTTCCACCAAAACGCACTTGAGGAAGATGTAATTCCACTCTGTGCTGCACTCGGCCGACAGGATGGCGGTGATGCTCGACGGGCAATCACGCTTCTTCGGAAAGCCGGCGATCTCGCCCGAACAGAGAACGCATCCACAGTCACGACCCATCTCGTCGAACGCGCCCAAGAGAAACTTGAGGCTCAGCAGAGCATGGATATCATGCGTGATCTCACCGAACACGAACAACTCACACTGTACGCGCTCACAACGCTCGCCGCCGAGGACGAAACTCCGGCGAGGTCACGTATCGTCTACCAGCGATACAAGGAACTCTGCGAGTTCCAAGCTCGGGATCCCCGTACAGCCCGTAGGATGCGGAGCTTCCTTTCTGACTTCGAGATACTGAATCTTACACTCTCTCACAAGGAACACCGTGGCCAAGACGGCGGTACGTACCGCGAACACGGGATCAACCGCGACATCGCGACCGTCGTTGACGCTCTCCAGACTACAATCAGTGAATTCGGTGCTCACCGGAGCATTGTCGACTATCTTCCCGATTCTGGTGAAGAGTTCGCCACGATGTAGGCCGAGGAATTCTCCGTTTTACGCAGGATTTCCTATGAGTGTGACTCCGTTCAACTGACTTAACCAACAACACTATGGAAATTGACGTCGGTGTTGGTTAATACGGCCGTATTCCATGTCATACTCTCCACCGACCCCGCCGGAGGAACTCCCCGACGTCGTCGTCGAGACGCTAGATGAGTGTTCACCCGACCTACTCCGGCACATCGGACGTTACGTCGAGGAACTTGCCGCGTATCGGGAGCGCGAAGCACGCCTTGCTGAACACGAGGACGAGGAAGACCAGGTCAAGGAGCGACCTGAGGACCTCCCAGACGATGTCCCCTCGAAGGCCACGATCACAGTGAAGGAGATCAACGACAACCGCTACTATTACTGGCAGTGGCGCGAAGGAGATTCGATCAAATCGGAGTATAAAGGACCTGTCTAATCGAGCGAGTAGGACTTTCGATTTTGAGAAGTCCAGGCGTCGGAATATAACTCACTCGTCAATTCCGAGTTCAGCTCGGAGGTCCTCTTCATTCTCAAGCACTATTCGAACGACCGCCGGATAGAAATCCCAGTGCTTCTCTAAATCATCACTTTTCGATCGGGAGTACTCGAGGTCCATGAGTTTGAAGAGATCATTGAGATCCCGCTTCAGCTCAGGCGGGATGTAGATGTTCACATTGTCGTATTCGTCGACGAGACGACCACGAGACGATTCCTCGCTACTCGTGGTAGCGTTGCCATCAGTTGACTCGGACTCCCCTTCAGTATCTGATGGTACATCTTCGTCAGTCTGCTCTGGTTCCGCTGACCCGTCTCTTTCTTCTATTTCTAGCGTACGGTCTCCTTCTACTGTTGAGGATGTTTCTGACGTTTCTAATGCTTCCTCTGCTTCTGATCTCTCATCCCCTTCTTCGGTAGTGGATAGCTCGGCGACGCTTTCGCTCGCGTCTTCCTCGATATCAACGTCTTCCTCGTCCTGGTCGTCCGTCTCGCCACTCACGCCGAACGCAGCTGCTCGCTCTTTTGTTCGCTCCATTTCGTCTTCGAGGTCACTCATGCTTCGATCTCTCGTGATCGGATTTCCTCGGTGGATTTCTGACGCATCGCCTCGACGTCGCCGTTGAAATCAGGCGGTGACGTTTGATCTAACACGCGCTTGACCACCGTATCGAATTGAGGGAACTGGTCGTTTTGGAGTGATTCGTCGTGGACATAGATGGAGCCAGCTTCCCATTTTGCGCGATCGAACGCGGCGCGATCGTCGATTTTAACTCCGTTCTCACCGAAGGTATCGTCGAACCAGTCCAGTACCTCGCGCATTTGCTTCGTTTCCTTTGTCGAGGTGTACGTCATCGTGAAGGCGAGGTACTCGATGTCGAGATCGTGCATCATCCCGAGAGTGTCGTACATGTCGAACAGGAGGTTCGTCGAGTGAACCATCTCCGACCGTGGCACCATCGGGACGACCACGTTTTCACCGGCAGTGACGGCATTCTTTGCAAAGGCGGAGAAATCGGGTGGACAGTCACAGACTACGTAGTGATAATCAGTTTCCAGTCGCGTGAGTATCTTCCCGAGTCGCTTCTCTCCAGCGTCAGCAGAATCCAGCGGGGTCTTGTTACCTGTATATGTCGAGTTCGCGGGGATCACATCGAACTCGTCGTGCTCGATTACGAGGTCGGTGATCTGGTCCCATTTGTTTACGTCGAGTAGCACCTCGTCGAGTGAGAGTTCGTCGTGATCGTCGAACAATTCTCGATGTCCGAGGTTTGCAGTAAGCGTCCCCTGGGGGTCCATGTCGATCAGGAGAACTTCAAACCCTCTTGCGGCGAGTCCTCCTGCGAGGTTCATCGCTGTAAACGTCTTTCCGGTCCCTCCTTTCTGAAACGAGACTGCGATAACCTCTGGGTTTGTGTCCGACATTGCTAACGCCTCAGACAGTACTGGTGTTTCTAACGTTAAAAATCTACGTCAGACACAGGCCAGCGTTTCTAACGTTAGAAATAGAGTCTTCACCACGCTATTGCTCAATTCAAGCGATTTCTGTGTTCTTGAAGAAGTCCATTGTAGGCGTTTCTGATGGCACTAATGGTAGAGACGTTTCTAATGTTGGAAACGAGTTGAACGCCTGCCTCATTGCCGTTATCGCTTATATTTCTGACGTTAGAAATGCTTCCTATGATGGATATATGATCAACGGTTAATACATTGTTTACGTTTTTAATATTAGAAATGGCGTCTGCGTTGCTGATCTGATGACGGGGGTACCTTGCTATTAACCAACATTAGCCGTCGAACGCAGCGGGTTTGTTGGTTAATTTGGTACACTCTTCGTCGTGATGTCTCACTTGATACTGTCACTAGAGACTCGCAGTAACGCTATATCGAA
>NZ_JBTJEL010000013.1:0-313 GCF_054504345.1 Halosimplex yunnanense
CTGCGGCCGATTAGGTAGACGGTGGGGTAACGGCCCACCGTGCCGATAATCGGTACAGGTTGTGAGAGCAAGAGCCTGGAGACGGAATCTGAGACAAGATTCCGGGCCCTACGGGGCGCAGCAGGCGCGAAACCTTTACACTGCACGACAGTGCGATAGGGGAACTCCGAGTGCGAGGGCATACAACGCCCTCGCTTTTCTGCACCGTAAGGTGGTACAGGAACAAGTGCTGGGCAAGACCGGTGCCAGCCGCCGCGGTAATACCGGCAGCACGAGTGATGGCCGATTTTATTGGGCCTAAAGCGTCCGTAGC
>NZ_JBTJEL010000006.1:0-337 GCF_054504345.1 Halosimplex yunnanense
GCCGGGAATTGAAACATCTTAGTACCGGTCGGAAAAGAAATCAATCGAGATATCGTTAGTAACCGCGAGTGAACGCGATACAGCCCAAACTGAAGGCTTCGGCCGATGTGGTGTATTGGGCCGGCGATCATCGTCTGAACGCTTCTGTGAAGTCTCCTGGAACGGAGCGCGACACAGGGTGAAAGCCCCGTAACAGAATCTAGTACGACGTGAGCCGGTTCCGGAGTAGCGGGGGTTGGAAATCCCTCGTGAATACGGCAGGCATCTACTGCCAAGGCTAAATACTCCTCGAGACCGATAGCGAACAAGTAGCGCGAGCGAACGCTGAAAAGCACCC
>NZ_JBTJEL010000017.1:0-692 GCF_054504345.1 Halosimplex yunnanense
GCAGAAGTCAAATTCTGACCGTGTAGGTCGGCGTTCTGATCGGGTGGAAGCACGGCCGAGAGTTCGTGTGGACCGATTAGAAACGAAAATCCTGGTCATAGTAGTAGCGAAAGTCGGGTGCGAATCCTGACGGCCAAAAGGGCAAGGGTTCCTCAGCACTGTTCGTCAGCTGAGGGTTAGCCGGTCCTAAGTCTCACCGTAATTCGAATGAGACGAAATGGGAAACAGGTTAATATTCCTGTGCCACCGTCCACTCAAAGTCGACGCCTTGGGGTAGACCGAGCCGGGCCATCGCCCGGTCGAACCGTCCAACTCCGTGGAAGCCGTAATGGCACGAAGCGGACGAACGGCGGGATAGAGAAATTCGGTTCAACCTGGGGCCCGTGAAAAGACGAGGACGGTGTCCGTACCGAGCACCGACACAGGTGCCCATGGCGGAGAAAGCCTAGGCCTGTCGGGATCAACCGACGTTAGGGAATTCGGCAATCTAGTCCCGTACCTTCGGAAGAAGGGATGCCTGCCTCGGGAAGAGGCAGGTCGCAGTGACTTGGAGGCTCCGACTGTCTAGTAACAACATAGGTGACCGCAAATCCGCAAGGACTCGTACGGTCACTGAATCCTGCCCAGTGCGGGTATCTGAACACCTGGTACAACAGGACGAAGGACCCGTTAACGGCGGGGGTAACTATGAC
>NZ_JBTJEL010000007.1:0-359 GCF_054504345.1 Halosimplex yunnanense
CGAATCAGGTTTCCCAGAGACTCTCGTACTCCAGTACTCGCCGAAACGCAGGCGGGCTTAACTTCCGTGTTCGGGATGGGTACGGGTGTAAACCCCGCCGCTATGGCCGCCCTAACGCCGATCCGCGGAATCGAACCGCGCGAGGCCTGCGATCGGTTGGTCTCTAAGACTGTGTGTATGTGCGATCCAGATTGCGCCTGGACTCGTTCAACGAGTCGCAATGCGGTAATGATTGGTGGCTCGGTCAGTTAGTGCTCGCGGGCTGAACACCTCGTTGCCTCGGTGCGTACACCCCGAGTCTATCGAACTCGTCTTCTACGAGCGACCTCGGCGGTATCTCTTTTCCAGGTGGGTTTCCG